>CAZHIV010000212.1:0-18044 GCA_964532675.1 uncultured Planctomycetaceae bacterium | reverse complement strand
CCGCGACCAAACCTGGTCGCTGGGGCCCCTGCGACCTGGTTTGGTCGCGGCTATGCCCCGCTAGTTCTAATAGGCGCGCATGGACCCCTACCTCATCCTCGATATCGCCGTCTTCGTCGCTTTCGTCGTCGCCGTCGTCGCGGTCGGCGTCATTATGAGCCGCGGCGAGAAAGACAGCGAGGACTACTTCCTCGCCGGGCGCGAGCTCACCTGGTGGCTCATCGGCTTCTCGCTCATTGCGGCCAATATCTCCGCCGAGCAGTTCGTCGGCATGTCCGGCCAGGCGGCCAAAGGCTCAATCGGCCTGGCCGTGGCCAGCTACGAATGGATCGCCGCCGTGACGCTCATCCTCGTCGCCTTTTTCTTCCTGCCGACGTTCCTCCGCAGCGGCATCTACACGATCCCCGAGTTTCTCGAGTACCGCTTCAACCGGCCGGCCCGCACCATCATGTCGCTGCTGATGGTCGTGATCTACGTCGCGGTGACGATCGCCACGGTCACTTATCTCGGCGCCAAGGCGCTGCAGCCGGTGTTTCCCGACACCGTCCTGGGCATCGACGTGAACATCGCCACGCTCTCCTGGCTGGTGGGCATCGTGGCCGCCCTGTACGTCGCCGTCGGCGGGCTCACCGCCTGCGCCTGGGCCGACTTGATTCAAGGCTCCGCGCTCATCCTCGGCGGCGCGGTAATCATGGTCCTGGCCTTCATGGCGCTCGATGAGCCGGAAAAATTCGCCGGCACCGATCCCGACGCCGTCTACGCCTCGCTCGGCGTGGAGCGCGACGCCACGCTCATGGAAAAATTCGACGTGCTCCGCGACCGGCAGATGCACATGGTTTTGCCCAGGACCAGCGACTTCCTGCCCTGGACCGCCCTAATGTTCGGCATCTGGATCCCCAACCTCTACTATTGGGGCCTCAACCAGTACATCATGCAGCGCACGCTGGGGGCCAGCTCCCTGGCCCAGGGGCAGAAGGGCGTCGTCTTCGCCGCCGGGCTGAAGCTCCTCATCCCGTTCGTGGTTTGCATTCCCGGCGTCATCGCCTTCACGCTGTATAAGCACAAAATGCAGGAGACGGCCCAAACGAGCGTCAAGCTCAACGCGCCGGTCCTCGCGAAGTTCGACGAAGTTCAATCCAACCCGCAGGCCGCCAAGGTCGCCTTCCCCTACGACGCCGACTTCGCCGAGCTGTACCCGCAGCTCGCCGAGCGCATGTTACGCTTCAATGCCCAGGTTGCCGGCATCGACGTTCCCGCAGACGCCGACCTGGCCGCCCTGCGCCGGCGGGCGGCGGACTTCCTGCAAGAAAAACTGCCCGGCTTGGGCGCCGGCGAAAAGCCCGCCGACCTCAGCATCACGACGCTCAACGCGCAAGTCGTGCAGGTAGCCACGGGCGAGGATGTGCCCGCCTGGCGCCGATTGATCTACGGCAACGACTCCGACGTCGCGAAACAGCAGGAGCTCATCGGCTACGACTACGACGGCGCGTTCCCGCTGTTGATCCGCTACCTCACGCCGCACGGCTTGCGCGGCTTCGTGCTGGCCGCCCTGATGGGCGCGGTCATCAGCTCGCTCGCCGCCATGTTCAACGCCGCCTCGACCATCTTCACCATGGACATCTACCGCGAGTACCTGCACCGCGGCGCGTCGCAGCGGGCGCTCGTCTGGTTCGGCCGGTTCTGCGTGCTGGTGTGCATGATCATCGGCTGCCTGATCGCCCCGCAGCTCGCCCAGCCGAAGTGGAAGGGCGCCTTCGCCTTCATCCAGGAATTTCAGGGCTACATCTCGCCGGGCGTGCTCACGATCTTCTGCTTCGGTCTGTTTATCCCCCGTGCCCCGCGGATGTGCGGCGTCGTGGGCCTGGTGCTCAGCCCGCTCGTCTACGGCTTCCTGCACTGGTTCGCCAGCGATATCGCGTTTCTCAACCGCATGGCGATCACCTTCGGCGTCCTGACCGCGGTGCTCGGCCTGATGACGCTCTTCCAGCCGCTGCGCGAACCGGTCAAACTCCCCGAACAAACCAAGATCGCCCTCGAAGGCTCCCCCGGCGCGAAAGTGTGGGGCGTCGTCGTCATCCTCGCCACGGCGGCGCTGTATTGGCTGTTCTGGTAACCGCGTTCAGCGCGTCCGCCCCCCGCGTGCGGCCTATCTCACGGCGTCCTGTCAATTCGTTACTTTTAGCCGCGCACTGGCCAAATTCAGCTCGTTGAAATTATGCCACCACCTGTGCTAGGCTCAGGCTCCCGCAAGGCGAGCCGACGTCGCCATGTGCCTCGCAATTCGCGAACGCCCTCCGCGGCGTTCCGTCGGCCCGACGTTATGGAACGCGGAACGCCGCGGAGGGCGTTCCCTACAGATACACCTCTGCTACCTCCTGTTTTATTCCTTACCGTCGAATCTCCAAGAAAGGCTCGAGTAAATGCGCGTGCTAGTTACGGGCGGCGCCGGCTACGTCGGCTCCCATGCCGCGAAGCGGCTCGTCGAGAGCGGCCACCATGTCGTCATCGTCGACAACTTGGCCGAAGGGCACCGGCCGTCGGTCGGCAAGCTGCAGTTCGAAGAGGCTGACCTGTTGGATCGCCAGCGCGTGGCCGGCCTGTTGAAAGAGCACGGCATCGAAGCCGTCATGCACTTCGCCGCCTTCGCCTACGTCGGCGTCTCGGTCCGCGAGCCGGCCACGTACTATCAGAACAACATCGTCGGCTCGCTGTCGCTGCTCGACGCCATGCGCGACGCCGGCGTGGGGCGGATCGTCTTTTCCAGCAGTTGCGCGACCTACGGCATCCCACAGCGCGTGCCCATTACCGAGGACCATCCGCAGAACCCGATCAGCCCGTACGGCTTCACCAAATTCGTCATCGAGCGGGCGCTGGCCGATTACTCGCACGCCTACGGCATCGGCTACGCCGCGTTGCGGTATTTCAACGCCGCCGGCGCCGCGGCCGACGGCACGCTCGGCGAGGACCACGACCCGGAGACGCACCTCATCCCGCTCATCCTGCAAGTCGCCCTCGGCCAGCGCGAGCACGTCGAGATCTTCGGCACCGATTACCCCACGCCCGACGGCACCTGCATCCGCGATTCCATCCACGTCTACGACCTGGCCGACGCCCACGTCGCCGCGCTGGAAAAACTCAATGCGAGCGGCGGGGTTCACCCCCGCCGAGCCCCGGCCCTAAAGCTCAACCTCGGCACCGGCCGCGGCGCGAGCGTGCAGCAGGTCGTCGACCTGTGCCGCGAGGTCACCGGGCACCCGATCCCCGTGCGGGCCGCCCCGCGGCGCGAAGGCGACCCGCCCGAGCTCGTCGCCGACCCCACCGCCGCGAACCGCGAGCTCGGCTGGCAGCCGCGGTACACGATCCGCCAGATCATCGAGTCGGCCTGGGCCTGGCACCAAAAACACCCCCGCGGCTACGGCAAGTGACGCGACCGATGAAATCCGCAGCCCTAATTGCAAGTACCGCCCTCGCGAGTTTCGCCGTGAGCATCACTTCCGAAGCGCAGGACCTCGGCCAGTTCGAGGGCCACGCCGACATGGGCCCCGTGAAGCACGAGGGCGCGACGACCTACGATCCGGCGGAAGGGCGTTACACCGTCGCCGGTTCGGGCGCGAACATGTGGGCCGGCCGCGACGAGTTCCACTTCGCCTGGAAGCGCCTGCGCGGCGATTTCATCGTCACGGCCCGCGCACACTTCGTGGGCGACGGCGGCGACCCGCATCGCAAGCTGGGGTGGATCGCCCGTCAAACGCTCGAAGCCGATTCGCCGTACGCCGACGTGGCCGTACACGGCGACGGCCTCGTGTCGCTCCAATTCCGCCGCACGGCCGGCGGCGAAACCGAGGAAATGAAGTCCTCCGTTCGAGGAGCTGACATCGTCCGACTCGAGCACCGCGGCGGCGAGTTCATCATGTCGGTCGCCCGCTTCGGCGAGCCGCTGGAATCCGAGAAGTTGACCGGGCTTGATCTCGGCGACGAACTGTACGTCGGCCTCTTCGTTTGCGCCCACAACGCGGAAGTGGTCGAGCGCGGCGACTTCGACAACGTGCGCATCACCGTGCCGGTCAAGGATGGTTTCGTGCCTTATCGCGATTACATCGGCAGCAACTTGGAGGTGCTGGACGTCGACACGGGCCGCCGCCAACTGGTGCATCAAACGCCCGAGGCGATTCACGCCCCCAACTGGACGCCCGACGGCAAGGCGCTCATTTACAACACGGCCGGCCGGCTCGTGCGCTTCGATCTCGATACGAAGACTGCCACGCCGGTCGACACCGGCTTCGCTGCCGCCAACAACAACGACCACGTTTTGTCGTTCGACGGCCGGCAGATCGGCATCAGCCACCACAGCCCCGAGCACGGCGGCCGCTCGATCATCTACACGTTGCCGGTGGACGGCGGCACGCCGCGCGAGGTCACGCCGCGCGGACCGTCCTATCTGCACGGCTGGTCGCCCGACGGCGAGTGGCTCGTCTACACGGGCGATCGCGGCGGGAAGCTCGATATTTACAAAATCCCCGTCCGCGGTGGCGACGAAGTGCGGCTAACCAACACCCCCGGCCTCGACGACGGCTCCGAGTTCACCCCCGATGGCCGCTGGATCTATTTCAATTCCAGCCGCAGCGGACGCATGCAAATCTGGCGGATGCGCCCCGACGGCAGCGGGCAAGAGCAAGTCACGGACGATGAATTCAACAACTGGTTCCCGCACGTCTCGCCCGACGGCCGGCGGATCGTGTTCCTTTCCTTTCAGCCCGACGTGGCTGCCGACCAGCACCCCTTTTACCAACCGGTCTATCTCCGACTGATGCCAATCGGCGGCGGTCGGGCCAAAGTCGTCGCCTACGTCTACGGCGGCCAGGGCACGATCAACGTCCCCAACTGGTCGCCCGACGGCAAGCGCATCGCCTTCGTCAGCAACACGGCAGGGAATTGAAGCTTCGAGTTAGAAGAAACAGCGCGAGCGCGACGAGGCTGATGGAGAATGACTCTCCACATGCTGGACACGGATACTCTGTCGCTCTATCAACCGGGGAATTCGAACGTGGCCAGTCGCCTTTTTCAGCACCCATCTGAGGAGTTGCCGGTCACTATTAAGAATTCACCGCGCGGCAGGGTGTTTGTATCGGGGTACCATTCCGAGGGATAGTAGCAGGGCAAGAGTGGCGACTGTGAATGCGGCCGGTTCCGGCACCGTGTGCAGGCCTTCGACGAATATCAGGTCCGCATTTCCACTTCCCCACGCAACGCCACCGAGCCACAGCATAGTACCAGCCGCGTACGGATCTCGACTGTCGAAGTCGATGTTTAGGGGACCGGAACCGATGTTTGTGACCTTGAGTGTGTGAGGTGAATTCGGAGTAAGTGAGGCCGGGGCATCGAGATCTATGTGCACCATCTGAGTTCCAGAACCCGATACTGCCACGACTCCCGTCCCGAGCAATGTTCCGCCGTAACCGATACCGGAAAACACATCCAACTGCACGCTTGTCGTGCCAAGCACAGCGAATTGAAACTCAGCCGCATCTATTCGATTCAAAGTCGGAACGAAGGTCTGACCATATGCCTCACCAGAAAAAAAACCAGTCCGAGACCAATTAGATGTCTGCTGCTGGTCGACGAGTAACAGAGGAGAAGCGATCGCGCCACCAGGG
This sequence comes from uncultured Planctomycetaceae bacterium, assembly GCA_964532675.1. Classification (GTDB taxonomy): domain Bacteria; phylum Planctomycetota; class Planctomycetia; order Pirellulales; family Lacipirellulaceae; genus JABDGM01. The sequence continues at coordinate 12,390 of CAZHIV010000212.1, read as the reverse complement.
ATCACTACCGCCAAGGACGCAGAAGCGAGTGTTACGATGGCCAACCTGCGATAGGTGAAGAGTCGTCTGAAATTCTCAGTTCCCCCAGGCATTAGCTACTCCTGTAGTAGTCGAGCGATTCGGATTGCTCCAGAGACGTTATTGTCCCCATTGTATCAACGGTACACGCGACAACAACCTCTTTCACAAATTTACTTCAAGGGTTTGAAGCAAAGCACGCGCCAAAGCGTATGGGGGCTGGCAAATGTGGGTTTAAATTTGCTAATCCCGCTCCCACTTCAATTCCCACGGGTCGCTCGTCCGCTGTTGAAAATCGCGGAGCTTTTGCTGCAACTCGGCCAGCACCTCGCGGTGCTGCGGATGGTTTGCCAGGTTGTCGGTTTCGTCTGGGTCGTGGCCGAGGTCGTACAGCTCGAACTCGGGCCGCTGGCGGAACGAGCGGATGATCCGCTTGCCGTAGAGATAATCCTCGCCCTCCGCGTGGGCGTCTTGCCAGGTGGCCGAGTTCCACAGGTCCGACGCGAACGGGAAGGGCAGCGGGTGGGCGATGTTCCAGATGAGCTTGTAGGGCCCGCGGCGCACCACGCGCATCGGGTAGTACATCGTCACCTCGTGAAACGTATGCGAGGCGTACATTTCATCCCAGCCGCTGGGGTTCTCCTGGTTCAAGATCGGCAGGAACGACCGGCCGTGGAGCTTCGCGCGGCCGGGCGCCTCGATGCCGGCAAACTCCAGAATCGTCGGCGCGATATCGACCCAGCTCACCAGCGCCTGGCTGACGACGCCTCGCGCCTCGGCGACCGGATTGCGAACGACGCAGGGCAACCGCAGACCCGGCTCGTAGACGGTCGTCTTCGCGCCGGGAAACGGCATGCCGTTGTCCGAAATGTAAATGATGAGCGTCTGGTCGTATTGGTTGGCCCGTTTGAGGATCTCGACCAGTCGCCCCAGCCCGGCGTCGGCACGCGACACCGATTCGTAGTACTGGGCGAGCTCGGCCCGGCAGGCGGGCGTAGCGGGCAAGAACGGCGGCACCACCACCTTCGCCGGATCGTATTGCACCGGCTCGACGCCCGGGTACGACCGGCCGCCCGGCTTGTTGCCAAACCGGTCGGGCTTGTGCGGCAGCTCGTCGGCCCGGCCGCCTCGATGCGGGTCGCTCGTGCAGAAATACAAAAAGAAGGGCCGGTCCGACTCGGCCTCGATCAGCTTCCGGCATTTCTCGGCCATCTCCACCGAGCTTCGCGAATTGCCGGGCAGCTTTTCATCAAATCGATAGACGCTTTCCGGCGCCACGTGGAACTTGCCGATCCGCGCCGTGCGGTATCCCGCGTTGCTGAGCCACACCGGCAAGCTCGACAGCTTCTCCAAGCTGCGGAAGTGATGATCCGCGTGCTGGAGCCCGTACATGCCGTTGGCGTGGTTGTAAAGCCCGGTGAGAATCACCGACCGGCTCGGGCTGCAGCTCGACGTGGTGCAATAGGCGTTTTCGAACCGGGTGCCGTCGGCCGCCAGCGCATCGAGGTGCGGCGTCTGAATTACCGGGTTGCCGTAACAGCCGGCGTCCAACCCCTGATCGTCGGTGACGAACAGCACGACATTGCGCGGTGCGGCGGCGGACGTCGACCAGCCGCACGACGCGATCATCAGGGCAATGAGGATTCGCAATCGCATGACCGCCTAAATCCGCGCGCGGCGGCCGTCCGAATCGCCGAACCGCTCGAAGCCATCCACGCCCAGATGCTCGAGCATCTCCAGGTACATGTTCGACATCGGCATCGATCCGACACTGTGGAAGCGCCCCGTCTGCAGCTTCCCGCCGGCGCTGCCGGCGAGGATCACCGGCAGGTTCGTGTGGGAATGCTTGTTGCCGTCGGCGTTGCCGCCGGCGTATACGATCATCGAGTTGTGCAGGATCGAGTTCCCATCGGCGTCTTGCGACTGGGCCAGCTTGTCGAGGAAGCGGCCGAAATAATTCATGTGGTGCCGGTCGATCTTGGCGATCAGGGCGAGACTTTCCTCGTTGCCCCTGTGATGCGACAGGTCGTGGTGGCCCCGATCGACGCCGATCTGCGGGTACGGGCGGTTGCTGCCGTCGTGCGCGAGCATCAGCGTGGCGATCCGCGTGGAATCGGTCTGAAACGCCAGCACGATCATGTCGTACATCACTTGCATTCGCTCCTCGAACGGATCGGGAATCCCTTCGGGCATGAGGTAGTCGGGATTCGGCAGCTCGCCGAGCCGCTCGACGCGGCCGATCCGCTCTTCGATCTCGCGGATGCTGGTCAGATACTCGTCGAGCTTGCGCCCGTCATCGGCGTTGAGCTGCTTGCCGAGCGAGCGGGCATCTTCGCGGATGAAGTCGAGGATCGAGCGCTCCTGGGCACGTCGCAGGGCCAGGTTGCGGCGGCGCTCTTCCGGCGAGCCGCCGCCAAACAGCCGCTCGAACACCAGCCGCGGGTTGGGCTCCGGCGGGGCGGGCGTCGTGGCCGACCGCCATGAAACGTTGTATTGATACGCACACGAGTAACCGCTGTCGCAGTTGCCCGAGTTCCGCACCTTGTCGCAGGTCAGCTCGAGCGAGCCGAAGCGCGTGAGATGGCCCACGTGCTGCGCGGCCACCTGGTCGATCGAAGGGCCGACGCGGATATCGGCGCCGGACGTTTTCTTCGCGCGGCAGCCGGTGAGCAGCGAAGCATTGGCGCGCGCGTGATCGCCGGCGCCGTCGGGGCCCGCGGTGGCATTGATGTGGTCCAAGCCGGAGAGCACCTGGATCTGGTCTTTCACCGCGGCAAGCGGCTCCATCGTGGCGGCGAGGTCGAACTTCTGGTCCTCGCCGGTGGGCCACCAGTGGGCCAGGTTCACGCCGTTGGGGATCGTGACGAAAGCCATCCGCCGCGGCGCATCGACGGCCGCCGCCGCGGCCGCGCTCGGCGCGACTTCCGCCGCGTGCGAGAAGCGCGTCACGAGCGACGGCATCGCCGGCAAGGCGACGCACGCGCCCAGCCCATGCAAAAAACGCCGCCGGCTCAGCGACCATTGGCGCTCCAGGGCACGGCCCGGATTCGACGACTGGTGGTGGCTCATTTCATGCTCCTCCTCTGCCTCTGGAACGGCGCCGAATGAACGATCCCGTTCACCAGTACAGAAAACTTCCCCTCTTCGCGCTCGAGTCGCTCGACGATCTCATCGACCGTGTGCTCGTCATAGTACTCCAACCCCCGGCCTAACGCATAGGTTAGCAGCTTTTCGGTAAGACAGCGATAAAAATCGAGCCGGCGGCGGTCTTTTAAGATGCCCTTCAGCTCCCGGATGCCTGCAAATTCCTCGCCGGTCAGCAGCGTTCCCGAAGCGTCGATCGGCTGCTCTTGATCGGTCTCTCGCCAAACGCCCAGCACGTTGAAGTTCTCCAGGGCGAGCCCCAGCGGGTCCATGCGGGCATGGCACGAGTGGCACAGCGGATCGCGGCGGTGCTGCTCCTGCAGCTCGCGAATCGTCGGCGCATGATCGCCGATCGCCGCGGCGGCCTCTTCCAGCGCCGGCACGTCCTCCGGCGGCGGCGGGGGCGGCGTGCCCAGGATATTATCGAGAATAAAGAGCCCTCGCTTTACGGGCGAGGTGCGGGTGGGGTTCGACGTCACGACCAGCAGCGTTCCCTGCGTCAGCACGCCGCCGCGCGGACTGTCCTCCGCCAGCTCGACGCGCCGCATCTCGCCGCCCGAGACGCCGTCCACCCCGTAGTGCTTCGCGAGCCGTTCGTTCAGAAACGTGTAGTCGCTGTCGATCAGCTCCAGCAGGCTGCGGTCCTCGCGCACGACGTAGTCGAAGCAGCTTTCCGTTTCCTGGCGCATGGCCTCGGCCAGGTCGTGCCCGAACCGCAGGTCGACTTCGTAATTCTCCACGTCGCGCGAGCGCAGCCACTGGCCGGCAAAATTCGCGGCCAGCGCCTTGCTGCGCCGGTCTTTGAGCATCCGCTCGACTTGGCCAACGAGCTGGGCGCGCAGTTCGCCGCGGTCCGCCAGGCGCATCAGCTCGTCGTCGGGCATCGTGGACCAGAGGAAATACGACAGCCGCGAGGCTAGTGCATGTTCGTCGAGGGGCGCGGAGCGAGGAGCGAGGAGCGAGGGCTCTGCTGAATCGTGACTCCCGGCTCGCTCTCCCTCAGTCTCCGCTACGACATCTTCCACGCGAAACAGGAACCGCGGCGAGGCGAGTACGGCGACCATCGCCCGGCCGATGCCGGACTCGAACGACTGGCCGGGCGCCGTATAGGTTTCCTTGGCCAGCACCGCGAGCCGGTCGATTGCTTCCTCGTTCACGGGCCGGCGATAGGCGCGGCGGGCAAATCGCGCGATCACCTCGCGGGCATACGCGTCGCGCTCTTGCGGATCTTCCGGCGCTTTCTCGCGAGGGAAGAGCTCGCGGAACTTCTTCTTGCGCCGCCACTTCGACTTGCTCGATTTGGCAGGCACCGCCTCGGCAACGATGGTCTCGGCCGCCTGCAAATACTTCTCCATCAGCAGGGGCGAGATGCTCAACACGTCGCCGATGTTGTCGAAGCCGTAGCCCGAGTCGTCGGCGGGGAAGGCGTCGGCCGCGTCGAAATCCACACCCAGCAGATCGCGAATCGTGTTGCGATACTCCACGCGATTGAGCCGCCGGAGCGTGACGCGGCCCGGGTCCGGATCCGCCGGGTCGATGCCGAACGCATTGAACTTGATCCAATCGAACAGCACGCGCCGCTCGTCGTCGTCGGGATGCTCTTCGCCGGCCGGCGGCATGATCCCGGCGCGCACATTCTTGAGCACGGCCAACCAGAGCTCGCGGTTGGCGACGAGCGCCTGGTCGGAGTCGAACTCGTCGAGTGTGCGGCCGCCTTCGCTGGCTCCGTAGCCGTGGCAGCCGAAGCAGTAGGTTTCGAGAATCGGCCGCGCCTGGTCGCGGTAGGCCACGGCGGCCGGCAGTTCTTCGGCCGCGCAGGACGGCCCGGCGGCGAGGGCCGCCAGCCAGGAGCCGATCGCCGCAAAAACGGCGCGCAGCCGCCGAGCAGCGCCGGGGGGCGGCAGCCAGCCGCTCGATTTGATCGTCGCGTTTTCTCGCACGGCGTGTTCCGAGATTTCCCTAATGGGTGTTCGGAGCTTCGATTCCGCGAGACGAATATGGTGGAGGCGGGAAGCGGCACCTTCGGCCGCGGGGGCAGGGCAGGGTGGCTTTCGCCGGCCCCTATTATAACGGCCCTGCGGCGGACTGCTACCGAGGCCCGTCCGATTCGTGTCGCCAGAGCCCCAATTTGCAGCAACGGACTCATGGTCGCACCGTTGCGGTTGACCTATAATTCAGCAGCGAAGCACCTCGCCCAGGCCGCGGTAAAACCATCCGGCGCGCCGTTCGTATAGAAAGACGGACGTCGCAGCCGTTCGCTTCGCCGAGTTTCACGTTTCACGCACCTATGCCATCATTAGCGTCATCGGAAGACGGGCCCGTTCGTCGGCCCTGCCGCGCGCGTGGCCGTATCGTCGCGGCCCTCGTCGTGTGCCTTGTGCTCCCGCTCGGGGCGCCTGCGGCGCCGCCCCGCGCCAAAAACGGTTACGATGCCTGGCTGCGCTACGAGCGCCTTGGCGCGAAAGTCGCCGAGGAGAAGTACGCCGCCTTTCCCGCCGTCATCGTCGCGCTGGGTGATTCGGAAGTGATGACTGCGGCCCGGGACGAAATGATCCGCGGCGTGCGCGGCATGTTGGGCCGGACTCTGCGGGTCGAGAAGAAGCTGCCCGAGGAGAGGGCTATCCTGCTCGCCACGTTCGACGATGCCAAGAAAGTCGTGCCCTCGCTCGGCAAGATGCCGCAACTGGCCGAGGACGGTTTCTGGCTCAAGACAATCGAAGTCGAGGGGCAACACCGCCTGCTGGTGATCGGGCCGAACGACCGCGGCGTGCTCTACGGCGCTTTCAATCTGCTGCGCAGAATTGGCTTGCACGAGCCGGTTGCCGAGCTGAACGAACGGCAGGCGCCGGCCGCCCCGGTGCGGATGATCATCCACTGGGACGCGCTGGACGGATCGGTCAACGGCCCGCAGGCCGGGAAGTCGATCTTTTGGGAGGGTAATCGAGCTACGAAGGACCTCGACCGCGTCCGCGATTATGCCCGGCTGCTGGCGTCGCTCGGCATCAATAGCCTGTCCGTCAACGAGCCCCGCGCGGGGCAGCGGCTGTTCGGCGCCGACTATCGCAAAGAGCTGGCCCAGTTGGGCAACGTGCTGCGGCCCTGGGGCATTCGGCTGTTCGTCGCGCTCAATTCTACCAGCCCGCCGGCCAGGGGCGGCGAACAGACGGCGTCGTGGGACGAGCTCGTGGCCGAACTGTATCAAGCCGTGCCCGACCTCGGCGGCTTCGTGCTCGACGCCGACTGGGCACAATTAGCCGGCCTGTCCGAGGGCGGCGCCACCGACGTCGCGGGCTCCGCCGCCGCCATCAACGCCGTCGCCGCGGCGGTGGCGCCGCACCGGGGCACAGTCATTTGCCGCACCTGCGTCTGCGGCTTGGAAAGCGACCGCGAAGACCCCGAACGCGCCGCCCACGACCCGGCCAAGACCGCGTACGAACTGTTCCAGCCGCTCGACGGGCAGCTCGCAGAAAACGTCGTGCTTCAGATCAAGCAGGGCCCGATGAATTTTCAGGTCCGCGAGCCGCCGTCGCCCTTGTTCGGCGCGCTGGAAAAAACCAACCAGGCCATCGAGTTTCAGCTGACCCAGGAGCATCTCGGGCAGCAGCGGCACCTGTGCTTCCTGGTGCCAACTTGGAAGCAGGCGCTCGAATTCAACATGCACGCCAAGAAAGGCGAAACGCCCGTCAAGCAGCTGGTCACCGGCAAGACGTTCAAGCGAGGTACACCGCCCGAAGGGTGGTCCGGCGGCTTTGTGGCCGTCTCCAACGCCCGCCGCACGCCGGCCTGGTTCGGCCACGAGCTGGCGCCGGCCAATCTCTACGGCTTCGGGCGAATCGCCTGGGACCCCAATCTCTCTGGCAAGGCCGTCGCCGAGGAGTGGACGCGACTCACGTTCGGCCACGATCCGCACGTCGTGGGTACGCTCGTCGAAATGCTGCTCAAGTCGTGGCGCATTTACGAGAGCTACACCGGCCCGCTCGGCGCCGGAACGCTCACCGACGCCGCCCGCAGCCACTACGGGCCCGGCATCGAATCCGTGGCCTCGAGCGGCTGGCTGCCCTGGCACAACGCCGACGAGACTGGCCTCGGCACCGACCGCACGGCCGCCACCGGCACCGGCTTCGTTTCTCAATACAGGCCGCCGGTGGCCGAGCGCTTCGAGTCGGCCGAAACGTGCCCCAACGAGCTGCTCTTGTTCATGCATCACGTGCCGTACACGCACACGCTCAAGTCGGGCAAGACGGTCATCCAGCACATTTACAACTCGCACTACGCCGGCGCTCGCGATGCGGCGCAGCTCGTCCAGCAATGGGAAGCGCTGGCCGGCCGCATCGACGACAAGCGATACGAGGCCGTGCTCAAGCGGCTCCAATACCAGGCGGGCCACGCCCAGCTTTGGCGCGACGCGGTGTGCACGTGGTTCATGCACCGCTCCGGCATCGCCGACGACCAGGGCCGCGTGGGCAATTATCCCAATCGCCACGAAGCCGAAGCCATGCAGCTCGAAGGCTACGAGCCGCAGAACGTCACGCCGTGGGAAACGGCATCCGGCGGCCAGGCCGCCCAGTGCGTCGACCCGAACGGCAAGTGCGCCGTGAGCATGAAATACGACGGCGCGGAAGGCTGGTTTAATATCAGCGTGCGCTACTTCGACGAGAACGACGGTGCCTCGCGGTTCAAGCTGCTAGTCGCCGATCAACTCGTCGACGAGTGGACGGCCGACGACACGCTGCCGGACAACGAGCCGAACGGCCACACATCCACGCGCCACGAATCGCGGCGCGTCGCGCTGCGCAAGGGTGACACGATCCGCATCGAAGCCACCGCCGATGCCGGCGAACGCGCGGCGATCGACTATCTCGAAATCGAGCCGGCGGGGAAATGATGGCGACTTGGTCGCAGACTACGCATCGTCGCCAGATAGTCCAAAGCGGTATGGGATAGGCTCTTAATCTGCTCCCCGTTGGCGCTACGGCTCTGAGACCCCGAGCTGCTTGTCGCTCAGCGCATCGGCCGGCTCGCCCATCACCTCGTCGACTGCCTGCCGCAGGCCGTTCAAGCTCACCTTCTGGTCCGCTTTCATCAGCCGCTGGACGACTTCGTCGAGGCTGTGCTCGTGGTCGGTTTTCTTGTAGATCTCGCGGTCCAACTTCCGCATGACGCCCACGGCACGGGCGGTGACTGCGCCGCTGGAGCGGTCGACGTCGAGGCGGTCGGCCTCCTCGGCCCACATTTGGAGTTTGCGGAAGGCTTGTTTGTAGCGGTGATCGGTGATCGTGCCGCTGCGCCACATCAGCTTGAGCGAGTAGTATTCGGCGAGGCCTTCCACGATCCAGTCGCTGCCTTGCTCGGCGGCGAGGCGGTTGGCGACGTGCACGAGCTCGTGGACCAGCGTGCTGGTGCCGTTTTCGCTCAACAGCGGCCGATCAGCATGGATATAGAGCGAATTCGGGCCAGACAGGCCGCCGCGCCACATCGGGTCGCCGGCGCTCACGATGAGGATCCGCTTCGGCATGTCGGGAAACACTCGGCGGGACCGCGGCAGATTCCAATTCAACAGGGCGACGATGTCCATTCGCCGCACGCCCTGATTCATCGGCCCGGCCACGATCACGCGCGTGCCCGCAATCAGCTCGCGCCGCACGCCGAGCCGACCGGCGGCCATCCACCCGGTGGGCCGATCGAAGCTGCGATGCGCATGCTCGATCTCGTACACGCCGTCGTCGATCTCGGGATAGGCCGAAACGAACGACCAGCCTGCCGGCAGGTGAACGTGCAGCGTGGCGTCTGCTTCGGCCTGGTCGTGCTGGTCGGTTCGCGCGGGAGGAAACAGATCGTCGCCGCGGAACAGGGCCCAGTCGTCCGTCATCCGCGCATCGAACCGGCCGTTCTCGCGGCGGTGGCTGACGGGCACGTGAAACGACAGCCGGCCACCGGTTTCGGGCGGCGTCCAAGTAACGTACGCGCCGTCCTGTTCGATCGTGCCGTCTCCATCGAACCCGGCATACCTCTGGGGATCGACATGAAAGCGCATCGACGAGATATTGCCTTTGATTCGCCCGTCGCGCGTGCGCGACCCCACGGCCCGGTCGTCGGCGGGTTCGAGCGCCAGGTCGTATCGCAAGCCGTAATGGCGGCTCTGCGACTGTGCGAACGATGTTCCGCCGCAAAACACCGCGGCGGCGACAATGCTGATACGCAATCCGGCATTCATGGCGTGGTCCGCAACGGATTCTTGGCGGCTGCGTTGAGGAACGTTTAACGCGGCGCCAACGGCGGCGCAACGCATAGTTTCGCCTCGCCGCTGGCTCGGGGTTAACGAGGGCCGGCGCAGCGGTCAGTAAAAGTCTAGCCTGTGAAAACGGCGGCGGACAGGAGCAGCCGCCTGGCCGCCGGTTGGCCACGAATCATCGTGGAACCCCGTCGGCAGACCTGCTACACTGCAAGGCGTTGTCCGGCGGCGTATCGCCGCCGCTTCACAACTCCCAACGCTGAAGTGGCGAAGCGACTCGAATGGCGCGACTTAATCGCAGAAACTTCTTGCGTCAAACCGCCGCCGTCGGCGTGGCCCTGGCGGCCGCGCCCGTGTTGGGCCGCAGTTTCAACGAGAAGCTAAATGTCGGGATGATCGGCCTGGGCGGCCGCGGGAATGATCTGTTGTCGCAATTTGCCCGCCTGCCCGACGTCCGGATCGCTGCCCTGTGCGATCCGGACGAGCAAGCGCTATCCCGGTCGGCCGACAAATATCCAGGCGCCGCCCGCTACGCCGACTTGCGGAAACTGCTCGACGACCGGAATGTCGACGCGGTCGCGATCGCCACGTGCAATCATTGGCACGCCCTGGCTGCGATCTGGGCCTGCCAGGCGGGAAAGGACGTCTACGTTGAAAAGCCGCTCGCCCACAACCATTGGGAAGGTCAGCAGGTCGTGCGGGCCGCCCGCGCGTACGATCGCATCGTGCAAACCGGCACGCAGCAGCGCAGCGACCCGCTGCAGCGGGAAGTCAAGGATTTCTTGCACGTGCAGAAGTCGCTAGGACCCATCCGCTACGTGAAGGTTTGCCGATTCGGCGAGCGGGCGCCCATCGGCAAGCGGTCTACGCCGCTCGAGCCGCCGCCGTCGATCGACTACAACCTGTGGCTCGGCCCAGCCCGCGACGAGCCCACCTTCCGCGACAAGCTGCATTACGATTGGCACTGGGATTGGAACACGGGCAACGGCGAGATGGGTAACTGGGGCGTCCATGTGATCGACGATGCGCTCAACGTCGCATTGTTGGATGCGGCCCCCTTTCCAAAGCACATTGCCGCCGCGGGCGGCCGCGTGTGCTGGGACGACGCCGGAGAAACGCCCAACGTGGCCTTTGCGTACTACGACACCGGAAGCTTTCCTCTCTTGTTCGCGCTCAGCAACCTGGCCAATCGGTCGAAGGACCAAAAAGGCTTGAGTTTCGCCGGCGTCGGCAGTGGGTACGTGGTCGAGTGCGAAGGCGGCTATTACGCCGGTCATCGCGGCGGCGGCAAGGCCTTTGATGGCGACGGCAACACGGTCCGCCAATTCCAAGGCGACGCGGGCGCCGGGCATGTCCGCAACTTCGTCGATGCCGTTTTCGCCCACGACCGAAACCGGCTCAACGCCGAGGTCGAAGTCGGCCACCATTCGACCGCGTGGTGCAACCTGGCCGACGTAGCCATCCGCGTGGGTCGGCCGTATGCTCATCGCGAAGCGGCATCGGTCGGCCGGCCGCCCGGCGCTTGGAGTGAAATCGTCGAATTGTTCGAGCGGCACCTGGCGGGCCACTCGGTCGACCTCTCGACCGGCCTTCGGCTCAGTCCGCTTTTGGATTTCGACCCCGTCGCCGAGCAATTTGTCGGCGAGCAAGCCGAAGCGGCGAACTCGCTTCTGCACCGCGAGTATCGCCCGCAGTTCGAGCTGCCGGCGATTACCTGACGGGTTTGTAGCGCAAAAAGTCGGCCGCCCACTTTTCGTAGACGGCCGACGATTTTGCGCAACTAACTGAGGCTATCCGGGAACTCAAAATTCCGATGAATCTGTAGGGAACGCCCTCTGCGGCGTTCCGTGGCCTTGCTTTAGACCGACGGAACGGCACAGAGGCCGTTCCCTACAGAGATTGATTCCCGGATACCCTCAGCTAACTTACAGCGGCCGGCAAACTTACCGGACGTTGTTCAAGTTGGCATTCAGCTCTTGCATGGCAACGCGCACGCTATCCTGGTGCGTCTGCCAGTTCTCAAGATCGGCACTCTTAAGCTCGCTGAGAGCTTCTTCCGCGATGTCGTGCTGCGCTTGCAGCGTCTCGATTTGCTGGTCGAGACTCTCCTTCTCAGCTCCCTCGGCGTTCGACGCCCGTTCTTCCAGCTGGTCGACTCGATTTTCGATATCGGTCAATTGCTGTTCGACCTGCTGCACGTAGGCGTCGCGGGCCTGGGTCGCCTGAAAGTCTTGCTGCGTTTCTTGCAGGTTGGCCTGGGCCTCGCGATCTTCCTGCCGCTCTTCGACGACGTCCTCATTTTCCGTCAACGGCCTGGCGACCGTGTACTCTTCGCCCTCCTGCCGGGCGTCGGCCGTCTCCTGCTGGGCCTCGCTTTGGGCCTCGGCCGTCTCCTGCTGCTCTTCCTGCAATTCCCCGCGGGCGTCGGCGAGGTCTTCCTGCGTCGTGGCGTCGGTGCAGCCGATCGCCATCAGGGCGACGCCGGCGACCACGGCCGGGAAGAATGTGCGCAATCCAGTCATCGAAATTGTCATGGCTTTGCTCCTATCGAACGTGTGGTGGTTGGCCGCGGTGCCGCCGGGCACCGCGGGCCGTGCTTGACCATCGAAAACGCTTGCTGGGCGTTGGCTTGCCGGCGCCAGCCCTAGAAGCGGGAGGACGCAACTGGTGTGCCGCGACGCCGGAGCGACGCGATTTGGCGGCATAAAGCGAATCGTTCCAACAAGTTTCACTACGAAGCGGAACGGAGGCGTGGGTTTATCCGACGTTGCCGGGCGTGCGTTCGCGCGTTGCTAAACCAGATTGGTTGTTGACCCGTCAACGTGTCGGATGCTGTCGAAAAGTTGCAGCGCGGGTGCGAAAATTCGTCGCAGCGCGGGCTGAAAAAACCGGCCTTGAAGCAGTTTCAAACCCCCTCCTTGGGGAGAGGGTAGGGTGAAGGCGCGTTGCCTGCCGCCGATTCTCCCTCACCCCGGCCCTCTCCCAGAGGGAGAGGG
>CAZHIV010000211.1:0-7175 GCA_964532675.1 uncultured Planctomycetaceae bacterium | reverse complement strand
GGCCAGGAGCTGGGCGTGTATCTCTACGGAATCGACGATTTAACCGAGGCCTGCGATCGGAATCGCCAGGCGCGGGCCGAAGCGCTGCCGGCGGCCGAGCGGATCGTCGACGAAGAGGTCCGCGCGTTCGTAGCCGAAGCGCGCCATCGGGCTTCCGGCCCCGTGATCGCCCGATTCCGCGAAGGGCTGCAAAGCGTTCAAGCGGCCGAGCTCGAGCGTCTCTACGATCGGCTCCCGCAGCTCGACGAACGCTCGCGGCAAGAAATCGACCAATTCGCAGACCGCCTGGTGGCTAAAATGCTCCATCCGCCGCTCGAGTCCTTGCGCGACGAAACGCAGAATGGCACCCACCACGGCCTCTTAGAAGCGCTCCAGCGGCTATTTCAGTTGCGGGAGAAAGAATAGCGACCGTCGAGGGTCGCTAAGCCGCAAACGGCGAGAGGACGCTACTCTTCTTCGTCGTCCTCGAATTCGTACTCGTACTCTTCATCATCTTCGAGCTCGTCTTCTAAGTCGTCCTCGAGCTCTTCTTCGTCCTCGAGATCATCGTCTTCGTCGTCCAGCTCTTCTTCCTCGACGAGCTCGTCGTCTTCGACCTCCTCCCATTCATCGTCCTCTAAGTCGTCGTCGTCCTCGTCATCTTCAAGCTCTTCATCGTCGTCCTCGAACTCGTCATCGTCGTCGAGCTCATCGTCGTCCTCTAAGTCGTCGTCGTCGTCGAACTCTTCGTCTTCGTCGTCCTCGATTTCCTCCTCAACGTCTTCGAACTCCTCGTCCTCAGCCGCCTTGGCGGCGACGAGCGCGTCTTCGATCAGGCCGGCGGCACGTAATTCGTCCTGGCTCATCTTCGATCTTCTCCAATGAACTGCGATCAATTGATTCGGCGGACAGGCGGAGCGCGTATCGATCTGGAAACTTACTCGCCGTCTCGGCCCGTGGCAACCATGATCTTACCCTAAAGTGGGAAAACACAAGCCTAGGCAGCATCGACTTTGTCGGTCAAGTCATGATGGGAATCCGCGGCGGGCAAGGTGTCGCTGCCGGCGTCCGGGGCCGCGTCCGTGGGCAATGACGAGCGTCGCAATTGCCGCGCCCAAGGAAGCTCCTCCAGGCTACACAGACCGAACACCTGCAGAAATCGCTTCGTGGTGCCGTATCGCATTGGCCGGCCCAATTCTTCCGATCGGCCCACGATACGCAGCAAGTCGCGATCCATCAACTGCCGAAGGATTTCGCCGCAGGCCACGCCTCGAACGGCCTCCACCTCGGCCCGCAGCACTGGTTGCCGATAGGCCACCACGGCCAAAGTCTCCAAGGCCGGCGACGACAGGCGAATTTCCCGCTCCTGCTGCGCCTGCGGGCGCAGCCACGGGGCGAATTCACGCCGGCTCAATAACTGATAGCCGCCCGCCACCTGGGTTACCTGAAACGCGCAGCCCCGCTCCTGGTACCGCTGCCGCAGCCGGGCCAACAACGTTCGGGCCTCTGTAGCGTCGGCAAGATTGGCTAATTGGGCCAATTTGCGCAGCGTCAGCGGCTGGCGCGCCAGGAATAGCACGGCTTCCAATCGGCTGCGGCGGGCCGTCTCAGCCCGCACACTTCCTTCCGAAGCCGTCGCACGGCCCATCCCCAGCCAGGGCGGATACCACCGATCGTGCCGCCCACCGGCGCGAATCCACGAGGAGGATACCTGCCGCGCCGGCCAGCCGCGCCCGGCCGATAGGGTATGCAGTTGTTGAGCTAAACGAAGCATTACTGTATCTCACCGTAGCCGGGGCCTCGCTGGACTGCCCGCCATGCTGCCACCTTGGCCACCACCTGTTCCACCGCGGCGAGCGGCTCCGGCGCCACGGCTTCAAAATGGCGAGCCACCGCCGGCGTATCGGCCACCGCAGCACGGCAGCAGAACCGGTACAGCTCCCCGCTCGATCCCCAGGGGCCAAGCTGCGGATCGGAGGCACCCAGCTCCTGCAGACGGGAATAAAGCGCCGGCAGATCATCGGCCACTTCGGCCGGCACGGCATCACCGCCGGCCACCTCGGCGGCCGGCTCCAAACCGCCCACTTCCGTCGCAAGTAACGGCGCCGTATCCGCAACGCTCACCGCCGCGGGGGCGGCGGCCGACGCGGCGGCCAGGCGCGGGTCGTGGTGCGACGCGGGCGGCGCCTCGCTCGGCCGCAAGTTGTTCCACGCCGTTTGCGCCGCCTCGAGCGCCTGCACGCCGAACGACTTCACTTGCTCGTTCGTCGGGCCATAGAGCTGCCAGCCTTTGACGACGATCACGCCCGCCGCGATCATCACCAGCGCCCGATATATGGTCGTAAACGACGGCATCGAATTCCTCCGGTTCAACGGTGTTTTGCCGCGACCCGCGGCACCGCGCTTTTCGGCGGGGCGGATGATAGTCGCCGCGTTTCGCGCCCTGCAATGGCAGAATGGGCCCGCCGTCAAGCGGTTTCTACACGCTCCGCGGCCGCATATCATTAGAACCAGTTTCAAAACCCTCGTTGCTTGCGGCTCAGTGGCACAGGCCGCTGGCCTGTGCCACAGTTTTGTAGTTTTCCGCACCGGCTAGCAGCCGGTGCCACTAGTTTCGAATCCGGCTCTAGGAAATGTCCCGCCCGATCTATCTCGACCACAACGCCACGACGCCGGTCTTTCCCGAGGTCGTCGAGGCGATGCGCGCCTGCTGGGCCGAGCCCTGCTTGAATCCCGCCAGCCAGCACGCATTCGGCCGCCGGGCTCGCCACCTCCTCGAAGCGGCCCGCGAGCAAATCGCCGAGATCTTGGGCGCCGCCACGACCGGCTCCTCGCCCGACCGGGTCGTGCTGACCAGCGGCGGAACCGAGGCCAACCACCTTGCCGTATTGGGCGTTCTCCACAGCCTCGATGCGACGCCCCCGCTCTCGCCGCCGCAGAACCACTTGATCATCTCCGCCATCGAGCATCCCAGCATTTCGGTACTGGCCGACGAACTTTCGCGTCGCGGCTGGCAGATCGACCGCCTGGGCGTCGACCGCAAGGGGGTCGTCCGCGTCGACGAACTGTCCCGTTTGCTGCGACCAGAAACGCGGCTCGTCGCCGCGATGTTGGCCAACAACGAAACGGGCGTGCTGCAACCGGTGGCCGAGCTGGCGGCCCTCTGCAATGAACGCGATGTGCCGCTCCATACAGACGCGGCCCAAGCGGCCGGGAAGCTGCCGCTGTCGTTTCGGAAGCTGGGCGTGGCGACGATGAGCGTCGCCGCCCACAAGTTCGGCGGCCCGCTGGGCGTCGGTGCGCTTGTCGTGCGGGGCGATGTGCAGTTATCGCCGCAGCTCCGCGGCGGCTTTCAGCAGTTCGGCTTGCGAGCCGGCACGGAATCGGTCGCCCTGGCCGCCGGCCTGCGCGCGGCGCTGGAGCTTTGGGAGGCGAACCGCTCCGAATGGGCAGGCCGCCTGAAAGCCCTCCGCGATCGTTTCGAATCCGAGCTTCGCCGCGGCGCGAAGAACTTCGAGCCGACCGTTCTCGGCCAAAGCGCCGACCGACTCCCCAACACGTCCCACATCGCCTTCGTGGGACTCGACCGGCAGGCGCTCTTTCTGGCGCTCGACCAGGCCGGCGTGGCCTGCTCCACCGGCTCGGCCTGTGCCAGTGGGTCGAGCGAACCGTCGCCCGTGCTCCGGGCAATGGGCTGCGACGAGGGGGTGATTTCAAGCGCGCTGCGGTTTAGCTTGGGCGTCACGACGACGCCGGCCGAGGTCGAGGAAGCGGCTGATCGTATCGTCCGAACCTGCAACGACTTGGGGCTGCCAAAAGGGCGCTGATTTTCCCCCGGCGCATCTCCCTTTCGCGAGTCCAATCGGGTACAATCCGGGTTCCCCGTTTTGGTCCTTGTCAGCCGGCTCCCATACGGACTGTTTCGCTTCCGCAGCAGTCTCGGGAACCACGGACTAGGGAGCCGATTCCCGCCCTGCCTGGGCCGCAAAGAACGCGGACGGAGCCGACGTGGTCGATTACCTCACCGAGATGCCTTTGCCCGGCCGAACGCTCGTGCCGCCGGCTCGCGTTGCGGCCGATCGCGAAGCCAAGGTCGCGTTGCCGGCATTCGTGGCGGGGCCCGAAAACCGGCTCGTCGCCGCCGCGTTCAACCGGCTGATCGACGCTGCCCACGCTCCCTCTGCCGCAACGGTTCAGGCAAGCCGAGCCGCGCATTTCGCACCGGCGGTTCTCGCCCTGTTCGGCCCGAGCGGCACCGGCAAGACCCATTTGGCCTACGGACTTGTTCGCTACTGGCAGCAGCAGCGCGGGACGGAGGCTGCCCAATACGTGACGGCCGGCGACTTTCGCCGCCAGTTCCACGACGCGATTCGCGGCGACGCAATCGTCGATTTCCGCCGGCACTGTCGCGACTGCCAACTACTGGCCATCGACGACCTGCATCACCTGCCTCCCAGCGAGCATCTGCTGCAAGAGCTGCGATACACGCTCGACGAGTACGAGGACCGCGGCGGGACCGTGGTGGTGACGTCGAATCGCCCGGCCAACACGCTCGCCAACATGCCGAGCGATTTGCGCAGCCGCCTGGCCGGCGGCCTGATGCTGCAGCTTGCTCCGCTCGGTGCTGCCGCGCGGTTGCACGTGATTCGGCAAACCTCCGCGGCGATCGGCCGCTCGCTTTCCGACGATGCGGCACACCGGCTCGCCGCCGGCGTGAGCGGGACGACAACCGACTTGATCGGCGCGTTGTTCGAGCTGTGCCAGGCGGCGCCTGACTCCCAAGTCAGCGACTCGCACCGCGCGGAGCAGCTCCTGGCCAAGCGGCGTCCCGCCTTGCGGGAAATCATCGCGGTCGTCGCCCGCTACACTCGCGTGCCACAAAAGCAGCTCAAAAGTGCATCCCGCAAACAGAGCACCGTGTTCGCTCGGGCAATTGCCGTATACCTGGCCCGAGAGCTCGCCGCGGCGAGCTACCTCGAAATCGGCCGGGCCCTCGGCGGACGCGACCATACGACCATCATGCATAGCTACCGCAAGATCGACGAGGATCGCCTGCGTTGCCCGGCAACCCAGGAAACGCTCGATGAATTGCGGCGGATTTTGGTCAGCAGGTAATTAACAGCGTCCAAGAATTAAAGAAATGCACACACCTGTAGGGAACGCCCTCCGCTGTAGGGAACGCCCTCCGCGGCGTTCCGAGTTGTAAGGGCCGAAGGAACGGCACAGAGGCCGTTCCCTACAGGAATTTATCCCGGCATACCCTTTAGGTAATTCATTTCATCTCATGGAAAACCCGTCGATCGTGTGTTGGTGCTGCCTGCGAGATTGGCGATCCAGTCCGCGTTTCGACCGACCGGAAGACATCACTTAAAAAACCAAACACCTGCCCGACGGCCGGCCAACATCGAGTCAACTGGGTATCCCCACAGAACACATTTCCATAAGCGTTAGGGCAAACACGACTTGCGACCGAAAAACAACTTCCATCGACATTTACGCCCCTCACATAATAAACATTACAAGAATCTATTACTTTAACTCTTAAGAACGGCGGGTGCCCGAGCTCATCCCTCCGAAAGGATCTCGTCACGATGAAGATCACCAGTAACCGAGAAAAGCTGTGGCACGCCTTCCAGACCGTCGCGGCGGTTGCCCCGGCCCGCAGCCCCAAGCCGATTCTGCAAAATGTCAAGCTGGAAGTCGCCAAGGATTCGGCCACGCTGATGGCCACCGACCTGGAAGTGGGCATCCGCTACGAGGTCGACGGCATCGAGGTCGACGTGCCGGGGGCCGCCGTGCTGCCTGTTGGCCGGTTCGGCTCGATCTTGCGGGAGAGCGCCGACGCCACGTTCCGCATCGAATCCGACGGCGAAGGGACGACGATCCGCGGCGAGCGCAGCCAGTTCAAGCTGCCCTCGGAAAACCCGCAAGACTTTCCAGCCATCGCCGAGTTCGGCGAAAAGAGCTTCTACGAGATTTCGGCGAGGCTGTTCCGCGAGTTGATCCGCCGCACGATCTTTGCCACGGATAACGAGAGCAGCCGCTACGCCCTGGGAGGCGTAAAATTGGAATGGAAAGACAACGTGCTGACGGCGATCGGCACCGACGGCCGGCGACTGGCCAAAATGGAAGGCCCGACACAATCCGTCGGCGAGCCGGCCCCGTTCGGCGACGTGACGGTCGTTCCCACCCGGGCGATGCAACTGCTGGAACGCGCCTTGGCCGAGGACGGCAGCGAGGTGCAGCTCGCCGTCCGCCAGAACGACATCCTGGTGAAGAATCCCCGGGCCACGATTTACTCGCGGCTCTTGGAAGGCCGCTACCCGCGTTGGCGGGACGTGTTTCCGCAGCGGGCCAACTCGGTGAAGATCGACCTCACGGTCGGACCCGTGTACTCGGCCGTCCGCCAGGCGGCGATCGTCACCAGCGAGGAGAGCCGCGGCATCGACTTCACGTTCGGCGGCGGCTCACTGGTGCTGGCCGGCCAGACCGCCGAGGTAGGCCAGTCGCGCGTCGAGCTGCCGATCGCCTACGACGGCCAGCAGCTGTCGATCACGCTCGACCCGCGGTTCGTGAGCGATTTTTTGAAGGTGCTGGAACCCGAGAAGCCGTTCGCGATCGATCTGCAGGACAGCGACTCGGCCGCCGTTTGCACGACCGACGACGGCTACGGCTACGTGATCATGCCGCTGGCCCGCGACCGATAACCACCGGCGATTTAACGTCGGCCGCCAGGCCGAATGAACTGCGAATCGGTTCCGCACGAGGAACGACAATTAACCACCCTACTCCCGACACCGCCGCCGATTTCGCCGCGCGCCGCCAGCGCGAGCAGCGTCGGCACTATGCCCGCCGACCGAAGAAGATCGCCGACGTGCTGGCCCAACTGATCACGGCGCGGGGCTACGGCCGCATCCAGGCCGACGCCGATTTCACAGCCGCCTGGCAAGCCGCGGCCGGCGACGCGCTCGCCCGCCACAGCCGGCCGGGCCGCCTGCGCCGCGGCCTGCTCGACATCACCGTCACCAATTCCACCGTCGTACAAGAGCTCGCCTTCCAAAAGCAGCGCCTCCTCGACGTGCTGAAAGGGCTTGCGCCCTCGTCCCGCATCGGCGACCTCCGCTTCGGCCTCGGGGCTATCGCTTAGAAACAAGACAAAGAAAAACCACAGAGACACAGAGAACACTGAGCAAACG
>CAZHIV010000210.1:0-6963 GCA_964532675.1 uncultured Planctomycetaceae bacterium | reverse complement strand
CCAGCGGACCTGCCGTCTACCGTTCACCTGCCGTGAGTCGGGCTGAAAGGATTTGAACCTTCGACCTCTTGGTCCCGAACCAAGCGCTCTATCCAGGCTGAGCTACAGCCCGCTCCGCACGACAGCTTGCGAGAGCTGCATTTCCCGAAGAATCGTCTCAGTCTATCAGGACGACGTGCCGCCGGCAAGGTGTTGGGCTTCCTGCCGCTTTACGGTCGGATCGAGCCGCTTTACGGTCGGATCGAGTTGATCTGGCGTTGGCCGGTCGACCTGCTATCATCCCGCGTCTGTTCCAGGCTTTTCTCCTCATCTTCAACCAACGCGACGCCATGAAATTTGGCAGGGCTTGGTCGGCTATTGGCTTCGCCGCGCTGGTTGGACTCGCTGGGTGCGCGTCGATTGTCAGCGGCCGCCGGGCGGAAGTCGCGTTCGACAGCGTTCCATCGAACGCCCATGTGGTGGTCCGCGATAAGGCCGGTCGGAAGGTCGCGTCGCTCACCACGCCGGGGGTCGTATCGCTGCGGCGCAATCGGCGGTTCTTCATGCCGGCTCACTACACGGCCGACATCGAGGCCCCTGGCTACCTGCCGGCCCAAGTTGCTCTCCGCTCGACGATCAATCCGTGGGTTTTCGGAAACGTTATCGTGGGCGGCATCCCGGGCTTGGTCGTCGACACGGCAACCGGCGCGGCGTGGAAACCGCGCCAAGCGCAAGTTCAGCAGGAGCTGATGCCGCTCTACGGCCAACACCCAGCGTCCCACGACTCGAACGGCGTCGCGCAAATCGACGATGCTCAGGACGCGGTGGAATATGTGGCCGACGGAGCGTTGCCGTTGCCCGTCGAGCGAAGGTAAAGGGCGCCATGCCGGCCACGACAGCGCCCCAAAAAAGCGGCACCGGGTGGTGCCCGATGCCGCTTATCGCCTGGAATGAAATCCAGTGGTCCAAGGATGGGCGTCTGAGAATTCTTCCTTACCGCCGGCGCCGTGCCAAGCCGAGCGAGCCAATCAGGCCGAGTCCCAGCAGGCAGACGGTGGCCGGCTCGGGAATCGGTTGGCCGGCTTGCATGCGAATTGTGCCGGTTGTCGAACCCGACATGCCGCCAAACGGGCCACCGGGGGCGCCAGCGAAGTCGATGCGGTAGGTGATGTCGAAAAAGCTATCCACGGCCCAGTCGCCGCTCGGCAGGCGGGTAAGCGTCGTATGACCGGGGCTCGGCAAGCCGTGCAAGGCTCCGGCGGTCACGCGGAGCAAATCGAAATCCGGATCACCGAACAACTCCCCTTGCAGAGAGAGAAACTCGGTGGCGTGGCTGCGAACGTTGGGATTGGTGCTCAAGTCGGGGCCGACGTGCGTCTGGTCTTGCGTCTGGATTTGCAAAAAGCGCTCGTAGCCCGCTGCCTCACCGGTGCCGGTCAAGTGCAGTATCAACGTCGAATCGAAGCTTTCAATTTCGCCCCCCGCGCCGTCATCGGCTCTTACGACGTTGATAAAACGGGAGTGCTCGGCGCCCAGTTCGATCGTGGTGCCTGGCGGCAGGCCGTCGATGATCATGTGGACGTCATTGGGGCTGAGATAGCCGCCACCGTCGAGACATTCGGGCGGCAGGTCGCCAGCCGGACCGATAATACAGACAACGGCGCTGGCCGGACCGGCCGCGGCCATCGCTGCCAGGGCAATCGCCCCGCAGAGAACTTGTAGACTTGTTGTTCGAGACATTAGCAGCTCTCCTGGGATGTTAGAGTAAAGCTCACGAAGGATGGATAATGAGTCCGCCAGACAGCGGCAGGTTGCTCGCGCAGTAAGAGCCAGGCTGCGGCCAAGTTGTCGCGGCCAACCACCTGTGAATGTATCCTCGCAACGCTAGGCGTGTCAAGGAAAATCCCCTCGGCGGCCCATAATTTGGCCTGTGGATCAAGCGTGTGCCGGCGGGTGCACGGCGGCGGCTGCGGCGGCAACAGGAAAAAACGGCGCTGGGGCCAGTCCCCAGCGCCATTCGAGTGATCTGGGACGGTGTCTGTCAGCGCGACCGTCTGGCCAGGCCGAGCATGCCAATCGCGCCGAGTACGACCAAGCACAGCGCCGTTGGTTCCGGGATGTAAGTCTGGCCGGCTTGCATGAGGATCGTCCCGGTGGTCGAACCAGACTGCCCTTGAAACGGCCCGCCCGGAGCGCCGACGAAGTCGATCCGGTACGTGATATCGAAGAAGCTATCCACGTTCCAATCACCGCCCGGCAGGCGGGTGAGCGTCGTATGGCCGGGGCTCGGCATCCCATGTAGGGTGCCGGCCGTGATGGTCAGCGAAGAGAAATCGGGGTCGCCAAAAAGGCTGCCCGTGAGTGACAAAAAGTCTGTGTCGTGCTCGCGAACGTTCGGATTCGAGCTCGTGTCGGCGAAGACGTGCGTCTGGTCCGTAGTTTGGATCGTCAAGAGACGATGGTACCCGTTTAACTCGCCAGTGCCCGTTAGTTCCAAGAACAGAGTGGAGCTGAACTGTTCGGTTTCGCCGCCTGTGCCATCTGGCTGCCTGGTGACGCCGAAGAATTCCTTGTGCTCGGCGCCCAGTTCGATCGTTGTGCCGGGCGGCAGGCCGTCGATGATCATGTGGACGTCATTGGGGCTGAGATAGCCGCCGCCATCGTGACAAACCGGCGGCAGCTCGCCTGCTGGCCCGATAATGCAGACGACGGCGCTGGCTGGAGTTGCCCAAGCCATCGCTGCGATGGCCAGCGCAACACATTGGACTCGTAGCCTTGCTGTTCGAGACATTGGCGTTCTCCTTTGATTACGATTAGTACATGACTTGAGAAAGTGCTCCTGCCACTAGGCAAGGAGCGAGGCAAGTTCGCTACTGGCATGTCAATTTATCGCAGTGACAAGGGGGCTGTCAAGAATTTTTTGTCGTGGGCGGCTAAAATTGTGGGGTTAAGATGGCAAAAGCACGAGTCTGGTGGCCGCCATTTTTTGCGCGAGTTGCCGGGAATATGTGAATAGCGACTCAGGTAACGTCCCCATGAGGCAGCGAATAGCTAGCTACAAGATGATGGGTCACCTCCAGCTCCGCGTGCGTCCCGAAGATTTGCATGCCCCCGCGGCGCAACAATTGATCTGTGCATTAAACGCGGAGCTAACTGCACGCTATCCCGAGGAGGGCGCGAATCACTTTCACTTGGAGGCAAGGGAAGTGAGCGAAGGGCAGGGCGCCTTCTTTATCGCTTATCTCCACCACGAACCGGTCGGCTGCGGCGCCGTGCGGCGCATCGAACCGGACGTGGCAGAAATCAAGCGGATGTACGTTGTGCCCCGCGTCCGCGGCCGCGGCGTGGGCGGGCGGATACTCAATGCGCTCGAGGCTGAGGCCCGCCGGCTGGGCGTGCGCCGCTTGGTGCTCGAAACGGGCCCGCGTCAGCCGGAGGCGATCGCACTCTATGCTCGTTCCGGCTTTACTGAGATTCCGTTGTTCGGCGACTACCTCAATTCGCCCCACCCGGAGCTGAGCGTGTGCCTGGCCAAGGAACTGTAGTCGCCCTTGATAGCTTGCTGTCTTAATCGAGCAAGGGGCGAAGCTCGTCTGCTGTTGAATCGCAGGTTTAGCTAATCTGCCGAGCCACGAAATGCCGACTGCGCACATGCGGGTCGCGTTGCGCGCACTGCCTACCAGATGCCCAGGGAGGGGCCTGTGCCACGCTCTTATACTGTATTTCTGATTGCACTCCTTGCGGGCGGGGGATGGTTCTTCACGAAGGGGCCGGGCAAGGGCAACTTCGGCAAGATCCTCTCCGCCTACTCCCAGTCGCAGGGCAGCCGAAGTCAGTCGCCCCCGGGTTACGCCCCGCCCGGCTATGTGCAGCCCGGTTATGCGCCGCAATACCAGGGTGGCCAGAGCGGTGCGCAGATTCCAGCTCAATACACGAGCCAGGCCGGCCCGGCGCCTGCCGCGCCTCCGACGCCGATGTTCGGCGGGCCGGCCATTCGCATCGCTTCGTTCAATATCCAGGTGTTCGGCGACTCCAAGGCCGCCAAGCCGCACGTCATGTGGACGCTGGCGGCGATCATTCAGAACTTTCACGTCGTCGCCATTCAGGAAATCCGCACGCAGGACGACTACTTCATCGACAACTTCCTGCGCAACTACGTGAACCAGAACGGCCGGGCTTACGACAAGGTCGTGGGCCCCCGGCTGGGCCGCTCCAAGAGTACGGAGCAGTATGCGTTTCTCTACGACACGGCGGCCATCGAAGTCAACCGGCGGATGGTCTACACGGTCAACGATCCGGACGATCTGTTGCACCGCGAGCCGCTGGTAGCGATGTTCCGCGTCCGCGGTCCTCCGCCGCAGCAGGCGTTCACCTTCGTGCTGGTCAATATCCACACCGACCCCGATGAAACCGACACCGAGCTCGACGCGCTCGGCCAGGTCTACCAAATGGTCCGCCGCGCGTCGGGCGGCGAGGACGACATCATCCTGCTCGGCGATCTG
The DNA here is from genome assembly GCA_964532675.1 of uncultured Planctomycetaceae bacterium. Lineage (GTDB taxonomy): Bacteria > Planctomycetota > Planctomycetia > Pirellulales > Lacipirellulaceae > JABDGM01. The sequence continues at coordinate 2,482 of CAZHIV010000210.1, read as the reverse complement.
AATGTCGACGATCAACACCTGGGGCAGCTCGGCCGGATCGAAGGCGTGCGGCCCGTCGTCCGCGGCGTGTACACCAACACGCGGCAGACGAAACTCTACGACAATATCGTCTTTCACTACCCGTCGACGGCCGAGTTCAGCGGCCGCTGGGGCGTCTACAATTTCGAGCAGATCCACAAGCTCACGCGCGATCAAGCGCTACAAGTGTCGGATCATCTTCCCGTCTGGGCCGAATTCAGCGCGTACGAAAGCGCATCGCCCGGCCGCGTCGCGACACGGGACAATCCTGCGATTCATGCGCAATGAGAATTGAGGATGCAGGATGCTGGATGCCCCGCGCAGGGATCCAGGGTTCCATCCCGCATCCTCATCAAGTGGCCAAATTTTCTGGTTGAAATTGTGCCACCACTTGTGCTAGGCTCCTCTCAACGCTGAACGGTATCCAGCGGAGCGGCGCACGCTACAAACTCTGTGGTGGTCGGCGACGTATCCGTTTGAGCCCGATGTCGGACCACGGTCCGACCTCGGGCTTTTTTATTGCGCATCGTGGACGCCATGCCGACTTCCGCCAACGAACGCCGCTTCGTCACGCTCGCCGACGCCCGGCTGCAAATCGCCGACGGCGATTTGCTGCTCTTTCGGCGCCGCGGGCTGATTGCGATTGCCGGCCGGGGCGAGCATTCGCACGCGGCCAAGGCGGCCTGGTGGGGCGACGACTTGTTTTGCTTGGAGGTTCGCGAATGGCACGGCGGCCGGGCCGTCACCATCGAAAGCCAGATCAAAAGATTTCCCGGCCGGATCGATCTCTATCACACCAATCCGGCAAATCGGTGGCCGGAGTACGATCGAACGCGCTCCACAACAATGATGCGGCGCCTGGCGGGCTGCGCCTACGGGTACGCGGCCGTGCTCGCCGCCGCAATGCTCCATCTGCCGTTCGTGCGACTGGCGGTTCGGGCAGAAACAGAAGACGACGCGATCGATCGCCGGCCGCCGTTTTGCAGCCAGGCATGCGCGATGACCGACCGCCTCGGCGGCGGCGTCGACCCCGTGCCGCACCTGGCCGACCGACTGACCGAACCCGCCGACCTGGCCCGCAGCCCTTTTTATCAATACGCATTCACGCTCATTCCATGAAAGTCAAGAGTCTAGAGTCGAGAGTCAAGAGCCGGACGACGCACTGCATTGCCTGCTTCTTGGCGATGGTGCTGCCCGCCGCCGGCGGGGCGCAAGCGCAGTGCTATGTCGATCCCGCGACGGGCGAGCGAGTGTGCGTTATGCCTTCGAAGCCGGTCGCCAGCGACCGCATTCCGACCCTCGACCCTGGACCCTCGACCCTCGACCATCGCCATCCCGCCCATTGCCGCATCAGCGTCGCGGACGGCAGCACCGGAAGCGGCACATTGATCGCCGTCGATCAGTCGCTCGGCCTGGTACTGACCTGTTCGCACTTGTTCGATCAATCGACCCGCCGCATCGTGGTTTCATTTCCAGACGGCAGCCGCTTTGCCGCCCGGCTGATCGATCGCGACCGGACCCATGACCTGGCGGCGCTGGCCATTCGGCGGCCGGACGTCGATCCGCTCGGCGTCGGCGACTTGCAGACGGGCGAAGTTTTGACGGCGTGCGGCTACGGGCCGAGCGGTCAATTCCGCTGTATACGCGCCCAAGCCGCAGGGCAGGCGACGGCGATCGGCGCGGTGTACCCGTCGCTGACGATTGCCGGCGCGGTTCGGCCGGGCGACAGCGGCGGCGGCGTGCTGAATCCGCGCGGCGAGGTTGTCGGTGTCATCTGGGGGCAGCGTGACGGGCTCACCTACACCACCTGCGGCCGGCCCTTGCGAGAGTTTTTGGACCGACTACGGGGCCAGCCGTTCGTCGTCGAAGATTCGTTGCGCGGACCAGCCGGCACCAGCCCCCAGTCCCCATCCCCCAGCCCCCCTTTTAACTTGCAAGCGTGGTCGAGCGAAATCGAGTCGCGGCTTCGCGCGCTGGACGAGAAAAAGCAGAACAAAGGCGACTATGTGAAAGTCGCCGATCTGGATCGCTACCTGCCGATCGACGGCGTGGCGCAATTCGATCCCGATCACTTCGCCGCCCAGTCGGACGTTGAGAGCCGGTTCAACTCGCTCGCCACGCGATTCGAATCGGTGCAATCGCGGGTTGAGTCCGTGAGGCAAGCGGTCGAGCAGATCGCCGCGAGCAAGGACGGTTTCTTGGAGGGGCTGTCGCTCGGTAAGTTGCTCGTCGGCACGCTCGGCTTGAGCGGCCCGTTGGCGGCCGCAGTGATCGTAGCCGGCGGATTGGCGGGGCGCCGTCGACTGAGAAAGGCGCGCACGAGTAAGCAACAACAAGCTGGGAATTCAATTGTACCGTCCGCGCCCGCCACTTTAACGCCGATTGCCGTCGATACGCCGCCCCCGCCGCAGCGCGCGGTGCCCGAAACGCATTACGTAGCCGTTGAGAAAGACTCCTTCGCCAA
>CAZHIV010000209.1:0-11134 GCA_964532675.1 uncultured Planctomycetaceae bacterium | reverse complement strand
AAGTTTGCCGATTGCGCCGACGATACCAGTTTTGCTGATTGCTCCGACTCCGGGGCCACCGCCGAGCGTGCGGTCCTGTGGAGCGACGGCCGGGGGGGAATAACGGGATCGTTGCGGCGGCGTAGGCCGCCGCGCGGGTCGTCACTCATCGCTTTGGGCTGTATAGCCCGCGGTGTTCGGCGGCACGTTCCCTTCGGCACGCCGTTCCATCAGGAAAGCAACCGCCATGAACCGGCAGTTCCGCACCTTCTGGTCGCTGATTCTCATCGTCTCGATGCTTGTTACGGGCTGTGCCCCGCAGCAACCGTTCTACTGCAGAGAAGACGGGGATTTATCGCACTATCTGGATGTCGCCACAGACATCGAGTATCCGGACGTGGCGGAGCCGTCGCTCCATGAGGTGACGCACGCGCTGCCGCCGCTGACGCTGAAGAACACCGACAACTACGAGATTTGGGACCTGCCGCTGTCCGAAGTGGTGCAGGTCACCCTTTGCAACAGCCAGGTAATGCGGCAATTGGGCGGGCGAGTCGCCTCGGCGGCGCCGGAAACCATCTCCCGCACGCTCGTGAGCCCGGTGGCCGTTACGACCACCTACGACCCGGCGCTGGCAGAATCGGTCACCGGCCTGTCGGTCGGCTCGCCATTCCAGGGTTCCGGTCCGGAAGCGGCGTTGAGCGAGTTCGACGCGCAGCTCGATGCCAGCGTGTTCTGGGAGAAGAACCGCCGGCCGCAAAACCGCGTCGACGTGGGCATCGGCGGCACGATCTCGCCGCCCATTTTCGCCCAAGAGACCGGCAACTTCACGACGGGCATCACGAAGACGACCGCCGTCGGCACCACGTTCGGATTCCGCAACAACACTCTCTACGACCAGAACAACGTACCCGTCGACGATCCGGCCACTGCGGCTGTGGAAGGCTTTCGCGCGTTCGGCAGCGAGTGGCAGACCAACTTCGAGGCCAATTTCAGCCATCCTTTGTTGCAGGGCGGCGGCGCGCAGTACAACCGCATCGCCGGCCCGATGAGCTTCGACCAGTACGCCGCCGGGTTGGGCAACCCGATCGACGGCGTGGTGATTGCCCGCATCCGCACGGATCAAACGCTGGCCGATTTCGAAGGCGGCGTGCGGAACCTGGTTCGCGACGTGGAAGACGCCTACTGGGAGCTGTACTTCGCGTATCGCGACTTGGAAGCCCGCAAGATGGGCCGCGACAGCGCGCTCGAAACCTGGAAGAAAACGGCCGCATTGTACCGCACCGGCTCGCGCGGCGGCAGTGCGGACCGCGAGGCGCAGGCCCGCTCGCAGTATTTCCTCTTCCGTTCCCAGGTGGAGCAGGCACTGACCGAACTGTTCCGGGCCGAGAACCGGTTGCGCTACATCATGGGCCTGTCGATGTCCGACGGCCGGCTCATCCGTCCGGCGGACGAGCCGACCACGGCCAGGGTGGCCTTCGACTGGTCGGGCATCCATTGCGAAGCGCTGACGCGTCGCGTGGAAATCCGCCGGCAAAAGTGGGAAATCAAGCGGCGCGAATTGGAACTCATCGCGGCCCGCAACTTCCTGCTGCCCCGGTTGGACGCGGTCGGCCGCTACCGCTGGCTCGGCCTGGGAGACCAGTTGATCAACTCGAGCGACGCGGAGTTCAACGAGCCGGGCTCATCGGCCTTCGGCGTGCTGACCAGCGGCGAGTTCCAGGAATGGCAGCTTGGCCTGCAGCTCTCGGTGCCGATCGGCTTCCGGCGCGAGCTCTCCGGCATCCGCCACCACGAGCTGCTGCTGGCCCGCGATCGGGCCATCATGCAGGATTTGGAACTGGAAATCTCGCACCAACTGGGCGACGCGATCCGCGATATCGACCTGAACTACGGCCTGACGCAAACGAACTTCAACCGCCGCGTGGCCGCCGAGGCGGAAGTCCAAGCCGTGCAGGCCTCCTACGAGGTGCAGCGCGTCACGCTCGACCTGCTGCTCGACGCCCAGCGGCGGCGCGCCGAGGCGGAGAGCGCCTACTATCGGTCGCTTGTCGACTACAACCGGGCTATAATGAACGTCCATTACCGAAAAGGCTCGTTGCTGGACTACGACGGCGTGTACCTGGCCGAAGGGCCGTGGCCCGGCAAGGCGTACTTCGACGCGATGCGCCAAGCGCGGAAGCGGGATGCAGCGATGTATCTCGACTACGGCTTCACGCGGCCTAATGTGTTCAGCCGCGGACCGATCCAGCAGGGAGCTGCCGGACATCACGAATTCAGCGGCGAGCACGAAGTGATGGAGGGCGGGGAGCTAATCCAGCCGGACGGCGACATACCCGCGGACGAGGTACTGCCCGCGCCAACGCTGCGGCCCCGCGTGAACGGACCAGCGGTAAATTCCAGCACCAGCATCCGGCGGCACGGTCATGGAAATCAAGCGAATCACGCGACTGCTCAAGCTGATTTACTTGCTTCAGGCCGGACCGAGCAGGAACTCGGCCGGGTTGGCCAAGGCCTGTGGCGTCGCCCGGCGGACTATCTTTCGCGACTTGGAGACGTTGCGGCAGGCCGGCGTGCCGCTGGAGTTTGACCACAAGACGCAGCGGTTCTTGATGCCGGGCGCACCGTACTTGCCGCCGACGGAATTCACGGCGGAAGAGACTCTCTCGCTCTTGGTGCTGGCCGCCGAAATGGGCCGTAACGACAACTTGCCCTTCTACAATGCGGCGTACACGGCCGCACTCAAGCTGGAGGCCAATCTGCCGGCTCCGCTCCGTCAGGAGTTGGGGCAGTTGACGCGGGCCATCAAGATCCGACTCCCCCAGATCGGCCGCCTCGAAGACAAGGCGGACGTTTATCAATCGCTCGTCAAGGCGATCAAGACTCGCCGCGTGGTGCGGATCGAGTACAACAGCTACACCGAGTGGGAGCAGATCTCCACCAAGCTGCGACCCTATCATCTCTTGTTCAGCCGCCGCAGCTGGTACGTAATCGGCCGCTCCTCGCTGCACCGCGAAGTGAGGATGTTCAATGTCACGCGAATTGCCTCCTTGAAGCAGCTCGCCGAGCGTTACGCAATCCCTCGCAATTTCGATCTCGATCAATATCTGGGCAACGCCTGGCACTTGATCCCCGGCGCGGGCCGCGACAGCCACGTGGTGGTGCGGTTCCAGCCCCTGGTGGCGGGCAACGTGGCCGAGGTCATCTGGCACAAGTCGCAGCGAACGAAGCTGCTGCCCGACGGCTCGCTGGAATTCCGCGCCACCGTCTCCGGGCTGAACGAAATCGCCTGGTGGATTCTCGGCTACGGCGACCAGGCCGAGGTGCTGCAGCCGGCGCGGCTCCGTCGGATCATCGCCCAGCGAGCCCAGAAAATGGCCGCCATGTACAATGGGAGCTGTTAGCAAAAGGTAACATGTTCTTTTCGTTCGACGGCATCGATGGCGCGGGGAAGTCGACGCAAGTGCGATTGTTTTGCGATGCCCTGCGCGAGCGTGGGTTGGAGGTTGTCGCCTGTCGCGATCCGGGCAGCACGCCGCTGGGCGAGCGAGTTCGCGAACTCTTGCTGCAGAGCGACGCGGGCACGCCCATCGGCGTTCGAGGCGAGATGTTCTTATACATGGCGGCCCGAGCGCAACTCGTGGAGGAGGTGATCCGCCCGGCGCTTGAGTCTGGCAAGATCGTCGTCTCCGACCGATACGTGCTAGCAAACGTTGTTTATCAAGGACATGCCGGCGGGCTGGAGCCGGACGTTGTTCGCGAGGTGGGCCGGATCGCCACCGGGGAAACCTTGCCCGATTGCGTCTTTCTGCTCGACATGGCACCGGGGGCCGCCGGAGAGCGCTTGACCCGTCCGCTCGATCGCATGGAGAGCCAAGGAGATGCCTACCGAAAGCGATTGCAGGAGGGCTTTCTCGCGGAAGCGAGGCATTGGGACGGGCGAGTCCACGTGATCGATGCCGCTCGACCGATCGAGATGGTGCAGGCCGACATCTGGCGAATTGCCAGCCAGAAGCTGGGGTTATCGCCGCCGGGAGAACAGGATAGGCAAATTGACTAACCTGCCGTTTGATGCGGCAAAACCTTGCGAAAGGTTTGCAGCCCACGACGAAATACACAGCGGTCGCGTTGCCAGCCGCAGAAAAATGTTGACGCACGCTGGCGCAATCATTAGAATTTTTGGCCAGCACGCCATATGTTTCCCTTGATGGCACACCGGCGTGCGGGCTTTCGACTTTTCCCGTGGGGCGGGGGGCATGCGCGCAATGTGCCAGGGAATTGGAGGCTAGCTGCGAATCGTCATTTCTATTCCGATCCCCACCACGGCTCCGAATGGACGGTGTGAAGGATGTGCTTCCGCAGGGATCACGTAAAGCGGACGACTCGCGCACCGGCGAAGCTCAACCTGTATCTTGAGATTCTGGGCCGGCGCAGCGATGGCCTTCACGAGCTGGAAACGCTGCTGGTGCCGATCGACCTGGCCGACTGGTTGGCATTCACTCCCACCGCCCCGCCAGACGACGGGAGCCTCGGCGGAATCGTGCTCGATATTCGCCCTTGCTATCCGGTGCGGCCGCCTCCCGCAACGGAGCAGATTCCTGCCGGTGGTTCGAATCTTGTGGTGCAGGCCCTGGAGTTACTTCGCGCCCGAAGTGGCTGTCGCTGGGGGGCGCGCATCGAGCTGGTGAAGCGGATTCCGGCCGCGGCCGGCCTCGGGGGGGCCTCGAGCGATGCGGCCGCCGCCCTGCGGTTGGCGAACCGCGCCTGGCAGCTAGGCTGGCCGCAGGATCGCCTGGCGGAGCTGGCCGCCGAAGTCGGCAGCGACGTGCCCTTCTTTCTATCGGGCGAAACGGCCATTTGCCGCGGACGCGGCGAGCTGGTGGAACGGATCGCGCCCATGCCGCCGCTCTATTTCGTCGTCGTCAAACCGCCGGTCGCGCTCAAGACGGCTGACGTTTACAGGGCGTACGACGAGTTGCCTCACACCGTGCGGCAGGCAGAGCGGGCGAATCGAATCGCCGCGGTTCTTACCTCCGGCCGCTGGCCCACCGGCGGCGACTGGCTGCATAATCGCTTGCAGGCGGCGGCCGCCGTCCTTTCGCCTTGGATCGAGCGGCTACGAACCATTTTTGACCGGCTCGATTGCCTGGGGCACCAACTCACGGGCAGCGGTTCCGCCTATTTTGGCGTTTGTCGCAATGCGCAGCACGCGCGCCGTTTGGCCAGTTTGCTCAGGACGCAGCAGCTTGGATTCGTCTACGCTACGCAAAGCCACACCTAGGTCGCGCGCACCGCGCAAGGAGAACGACCGTGGAAATTACCGAGGTCCGCATCAAACTCATGGAAGAGCCGGGCGAGCGCCTGAAGGCGTTCTGTTCCATCACCTTCGACAATTGCTTCGTTGTTCGCGACTTGAAAATCATCGACGGGTCCAACGGCCCGTTTGTGGCAATGCCCAGCCGCAAGCTCACCTCCCACTGCCCCGGCTGTGGAACGAAGAACCACTTGCGAGCGCAGTATTGCAATCAGTGCGGCAAGCGACTCGCCGAAGCGCGGGCGCCCAAGGACCCAGACGGCAGGGCGAAGCTCTACGCCGACATCGCCCACCCGATCAACTCCATCTGCCGCGAAATGATTCAGGAGTGCGTAATCCAGGAGTATTACGAGGAAATCGAGCGGGCCAAGCAGCCCGATTACGTCTCGCGCTACGACGACTTCGACTTCGAGTACACCGAGGCGGCGCGCACGCGGACCGCCAGATACGATCAGCCGCACGCATTTCCGGCGGCAGACCAGCCCCACGTGACGACCAGGCAGCCGGCCTCGAACGACGGTGCAGCCGTCAAACGCCCTCATTATCGGAGCAACCCTGCGGCCGATCATCCCGACGACGGCAAGTCGCCACCCGCCTCGGTCGACAACTTCGGCGCCGGTATCTTTCCGGAATGATGGCGCGTTCGACCCGCGTACGCGCTATGCTATCCCACCGCACATCTTCCTGGCGCTACCCTCTTACCCCAAATATCCAACTCGCCTAAAATTGTGCCGCTACCCGGTCCGATATATTTTATGCGGACGGTAAGGATGCGGACTTCTTGTGGGGGATTCGCTAGGCCCCTCGGAAGGCTGGCAGGACGGAACGGAAACTTAGACGCCAGCCTTCATGCCTTCGGAAACCATCTCCCCGCTGGCTAAATCCCGCTGGGAGGCTCGCCAGGGAAGGTGCGCGCCGCTGCCGGCCGGCTCGATAGCATTCATTCCATTCGTTTCCATTCCCATAAGCGAGGGCTTAGCTTCACATGCCGACGGAACTTCAGCGGCTTGATGACTTACACGCCATACGACGTTTTGTAAACGAAACCCTATGTGAAAAGGACAAACTCGAAGTCGACACGTTTCCAATGTTCGAACGAATCCTCGTGCGTGGGGCGGCTCCCTGCGGCCTGTTATTCTGCCTATACGGGCCGCGGTCCCTGTGCCTCACGGCGATTTGGGAAACCGACAGTAACACGATTCTGTTTTATGGGTCGCGCGGCGAGCGATTCCGTAAAACGCAACTGGTATCCGCCCCCCGCATCGACGACGTACTAGAACCGGTTTCAAAACTAGTGGCACCGGCTGCTAGCCGGTGCGGATAAATGCAAAACTGTGACACAGGCCAGCGGCCTGTGCCACTGAGCCGCAAGCATCGATGGTTTTGAATCCGGTTCTAACACCTTCGAGTTGGTTTTCGACGACCGATACACTCGGCCCCGATGAGCCAGGAGTTTGAAATAACAGTGCAACGGCCGCAATTCGCAACGGCCGGCACCCATATTGACCAAATCCGCGCGGTGTACTATACATAGTTACATTAGCCGCGAGAAGATAAACGGAGGATTGTTCGATGCTCGTTCTTTCGCGCAAGGAATCGCAGCGTATTCGGCTCGGCGATTCAATTGTGATTACCATCGTCAAGATCTCGGGCGACAAGGTCCGAGTCGGAATCGACGCCCCGGACAACGTGCTGGTGCTCCGGGACGAATTAGAGGCGCATCCCCAGCCGAAGACTGAGGAACCGTCGCCCGCCAAATCCGCTGACGCCCCCTCGCTCCTACGCCACTCGGCATAGGCATGAGAACGATTTAACTGAGGCCATCCGGGAATTACGATGTCAGCCCCCGGCTCCGCCGGGGTTTTCTTGCGCGGCGACGTGTCGCGTTCGTTCAAAACCCCCGGCAGAGCCGGGGGCTGTCGTTGCTAACCGGATATCCTCGTCGCCGCTACCGCGATTGCGTCTGATCCGGCTTGCGGCCGAGCAGCACGTCGGCCGAGATGTGGCCAGTGTAGGCCGTCCAGATGCGGGCATCGCGCCGCAGCGTGCTGAGATACTCTTTTACCTCCGCCTGGAACCGCTCCTCTTTGAGCCGCTCGCGGATATCGGCCTGCACTTCGGTGAACGGTTTGCGGCCGGCCTCTTTGCGCTCCAGCACGCGCACGACGTGAAAGGCCTCGTCGCTCTCCAGGATCGGGCTCATCTGGCCTACCTCCAGCGTGAACAACGCCTTGTCGATGGCCTCCGACTTCAGGGCGCCCTGCGTCGTCCAGTCGTTCAGGCCGCCGTCGGCGGCCGTGAAGCCGTCGCTCTTTGCCTTGGCGACTTCCGCGAACGCCGGCCCGGCGATTCCCTTCGCCCTGCCCCGCCGCCACACTTCGTTGCCCATTTGCGCCAGCTCGGCGTATGCCTCGCGCGGGTCCTGGAACCGATCTTTGCGGACCATCAGCTCTTCCCAACGAGCCTGTGTCGGGTAGTCGTAGTCGGCCAGGTGAGCGCGGTAGTACTGCAGCATTTCATCCGGGCTGACCTCTTCGTTGATCTTGATCTTTGTGCGGATCCATTCGCTGGCGATCACTTTCTCGTTGAACGTCCGCCGCACGTCGGCCAGCGACGAGCCCAGCCGCGTCAGCTCCCGCTCCAGATCTTCCCGGTTGTCGACCTCAAGCGTCTTCATCAGCTCGGGCATCTCGCGCTCTTCGAACGGCTCGCGCAGGCTCTCCTCGATCCGCGGCAGGTTCTCCGGCGGCACGTTGCGGCGGAACTCGTCGTACAGCAGCTTGCGGTCCAGCATCGCACCCAGCTCCCGCTTGATCAGCTGCTCGCGGACCTTAGCCATCTCCTCCGGCGGGATGCGCTGCTCCGGCGGCACCCGCGCCTGGTGCGACTCGATTATCTGGTTAACCTGCCATAACGCCTCGCAGGCCAGCACGATCTGGTTGTCGATCCGGGCGATGACCTGGCAGCCCTCGAGGTTCGCCGAGTCTGCCGACCAGTTGCTCTCCACCTCCGGCTCCGGCGCCACGGGCAGCCCCTGCGCAGCGCCGCGCGCACACCACCACGAACACAGAATGGATGCCGCCAAAAGGATCAAGAAGGGGCGCACATTTCCCACGATGTTCGCTCTAGCGATAAGTTAAAACGTGCTAACCGCCGCGTAGGTCAGGCTGTGCCTGACATCCTTTGCGTCAGGCACAGCCTGACCTACTCGTGACAGCCGTTAATCGAAAAGCGGCGGATTCTAGGTGCGTAGGTCAGGCTGTGCCTGACATCCTTTGCGTCAGGCACAGCCTGACCTACTCGCGACAGCCGTTAATCGAAAAGCGGCGGATTCTAGGTGCCGCACGCGTCTGGCCGCAAGAGCGTTTTCACCTCGTCGAACGCGGCCCGCAACTCCGCAAATCCGTTCTCCAGCGGCAGATAGGCGCTCGCCCCGTCGGCGATCCGCAGGCGGCGGCCCGATCGCGCCACCAGCCGGCCGATCTTCTCCCGCGACGTGTACTGAAGCACGGCGTAGCGGTCCTCCAGGCGGATTTCCTGCAGGCCCCACTGATGGGCCCAAATCCGCAAGCGTGCTAGCTCCAGCAGGTGGTTGACCACCGCTGGCAGCGGCCCGAACCGGTCGGCCAGCTCGCTGGCAAAGTCGTCGACCGCCGCCTCGGTCGTGAGCCGGGCCAGCCGCCGGTACAGGTCGATTTTGGCCCGCATGTCGGGCACGTAGGTCCGCGGCAGGTAGGCCTCGCCGGGCAGGTCGATGTTCACGTCCACTGACTCCCGCGGCGGCAGGTTCTTCAGTTGCCGCACGGCCCGCTCCAACAGCGCGCAGTACATCTCGTAGCCGACCATGGCGATGTGCCCGCTCTGCTGCGTGCCCAGGATGTTGCCCGCCCCGCGCAGCTCCAGGTCGCGCATGGCCAGCGCAAAGCCGGCGCCCATCTGGCTGAACTCCTCGATGGCCCGCAGCCGCCGCGCCGCCTCCGGCGACAGGTGCCGGCTCTCGTCCACCAGCAGGTAGCAATAGGCCCGGTGCTTGTACCGCCCCACGCGGCCGCGAAGCTGGTGCAGGTCGGCCAGGCCGTAGCGGTCCGCATCATCGATGAACATCGTGTTCGCGTTGGGGATATCGAGTCCGCTCTCGACGATCGTCGTCGAAAGCAGGATGTCGGTCTCGCCGCGCACGAACCGCAGCATGACGTCCTCCAGCTCGCCTTCGGCCATCTGCCCGTGGCCGATGTCGATTTGAGCCTCGGGCACGATCGTGGCCAGCCGGGCCGCCACGCCGTGGATGTCGTTGATCCGGTTGTGGACGAAATAGATCTGCCCGCCCCGGTTGAGCTCCCGCATAATCGCGTGCCGCACGAGCTCGTCGCTGAATCGCGTCACCCGGGTCTCGACGGCAAGCCGGTCGGCCGGCGGCGTCTCCAGGTTCGAAATGGCCCGCACGCCCAACAGCGACATATGCAGGGTCCGCGGGATCGGCGTCGCCGTCATGGTCAATACGTCCACCGTCGAGCGCAGCGATTTGAGCCGCTCCTTGATCTCCACGCCGAACCGCTGCTCCTCGTCGATGATCAACAGGCCCAGGTTCGCGAACCGCACGTCGGACGATGCCATGCGGTGCGTGCCGATGAGGATATCGACCTGCCCCGTGGCCGTGCGCTCGATGATGTCCCGCTGCTCCTTCGCCGAGTTGAACCGCGACAGCGATTCGATCGCGAACGGGAACTCCGCCATCCGGGCCGCGAACGTGCGGCGATGCTGCTCGGCCAGCACCGTCGTCGGCACGAGCACCGCCACTTGGTACCCGGCGTCGATCGCCTTGAACGCCGCGCGGATCGCCAGCTCCGTCTTGCCGAAGCCCACGTCGCCGCACAGGAGGCGGTCCATCGGCCGCGTCGTTTGCATGTCGCGCTTGATCTCGGCGATGGCCGTGAGCTGGTCGGGCGTTTCCTGGTAGGGAAACGCCGCGTCGAACTCGCGCTGCCACTCGCTGTCCGGCGGAAAGCCAATGCCCGGCCGGCCGTCGCGCGCCGCCTGCAGCTCGATCATCTCGGCCGCCAGGTCGGTCACCGCCCGCCGGGCCGCTTCCTTCTGCCGCACCCAGGCCTTGCCGCCGATGTTCGCGAGGACGACCTTCGCGCCCTTGCCGCCCACGTACTTCTGCACCAGCTCGATCTTCGCGCTGGGCACGTAAATCTTCGTGCCGCCGCTGTACTCCAGCTCGAGATGCTCTTCGGCGCGGCCGTCCTGCTCCAACAGCCGCAGCCCGCGGTACCGCCCGATGCCGTGCGCGACGTGCACGACCAGGTCGCCCTCGCGGAGCTCGAGGAAGCTGTCGATTGCCCGCGCCTGCCGCCGGCGCGTGGTCCGCGCCAAATCCTGCCGCTGAAACAGCTCCGCCGCGCTCACCAGCACCACTTGCTGCGGCACAATGCGAAACCCCGCCTCCAAATGTCCCACGACAAATTGCAGCATAGCCCCCGACAGCCCCCGGCTCTGCCGGGGGTCATGTTCGCTCTCTAAAACCTGAGCGTTCCGATCGGAGTCGCTATTCTGGTCTACCCCCGGCAGAGCCGGGGGCTGCGAGTCGGGTGCCGCTCGCTCCTCGCTCCTCGCTCCTCGCTCCCCAAACAACTCCCTCAGCCGCTCGACTTCCGCCTCCGTCTCGCAAACGATGAACACCTCATGCCCGGCGCTGACCTTGTCCAGCTCGTCGCGGACCTTGCCGATCTCGCCGCTGAACCGCTCGACCGACTCGAACTCGAGGTGCGCCGTCGTCTCCATCGACCCGGCCGGCACGCCCGCCGCCGTCACCGACGGGAACTTGTAAATCTCCTCCAGCGT
>CAZHIV010000208.1:0-5953 GCA_964532675.1 uncultured Planctomycetaceae bacterium | reverse complement strand
AAACGATCATGTGCGGGGTCGGGCTTCGGCCGTGAGCTCAGCCAAACGGAGACCCGCGCACAACACGACGCTTCAACGGACGAGCCCTGCACAAGTGGTGGCCAATTTCAAGAAAGTGTTTTGGCGCGCCCCTCGGCCGTGAGCTCGGCGCTGCCGTGTCCGTGGGCTGGCTGCGGAAAGATGTTCAAGAATTGTTGTGGAAAGCGCGCACGCCAAGGCCACGAGGGAAGTTACGGCGGAGAGGGGGTCGGAGAATAGTTCTGACCCCTTTCTTGCCCGATGGCTGACGGCTGGTAGCCGACAGCTACTCCGACGCCATTTCCAGCGATTCCTTGCGGACCCGCTCCAGCCGCACGCGGGTCACGCGCCGGCGCGAAGCCTCCAGCACGATCACTCGCACGGCATCCCGCCAGGTGATCGATTCGCCGGCCGTCGGCACCCGGCCGAACTCGGCAAACACGAACCCGCCGATGGTGTCGAATTCCTCTTCCTCCGGCAGCTCGAAGCCCATGATCTCGTTGATCTCGTCCACGTGCGCCCGGCCAAGCGCCTCGCAGACGTCGCCGTCGATCTTCCGGATCTCGGCCTCGGCCGCCTGGTCGTACTCATCGTCGATCTCGCCCACGATTTCCTCGAGCACGTCCTCGATCGTCACCAGCCCGGAGACGCCGCCGAATTCGTCGAGCACGACCGCGATGTGCGTGCGGCTCTTCTGAAACAACTGCAGCAGGTCGTCGACCGGTTTGGATTCCGGCACGAACAGCGGATTTCGCAGCAGGGCCCTGAGCGGCCGCCGCGGCTGGTCGGCGCACTTGGCCAGCTCGGGCAGCAGGTCCTTGCTGTACAGCATGCCCACCACGTCGTCGCGGTTCTTGTCGTAGACCGGCACGCGGGTATGACCCGATTCGGTGATGCTGTCGACCACATCTTCCCACGACGTGCTGAGCGGGATCATGTGCACTTCCGTCCGCGGCGTCATGATGTGCGACACGATGGCGTCGCCCAGCTCGATGACCCCCTCGATCATCTCCCGCGCCTCTTCTTCGAGCAGCCCTTCGCGGTGCCCTTCGCTGACGATCGTGCGGATTTCCTCCTCGATCGATTCCTCGTCGGCCTCTTGCGGCTTGCGCCCGACCAGGTGGTGCAGCAGCAAATCGACGCCCCGCGCGCTCCACACGAGCGGCAACGCCAGATGCCCCACGAAATTCCACAGCGGCCAGCTCCAAAACAGGAAACGCGCCGCGGCCATCCGCGCCAGCGACCACGGCAACCAGACGGTAACCACGGCGATGGCCTGCCCCAGCACGATCGCCGCCACGGCGAACAGCGTCCAGGGCGAAGAATCCGCCGCGGCGAATCGTTGCCAGGCCCACAACATGCCGGCACACACCGCGAGCGACACCAGGATCGCCACCACCATCTCCACGCCCAGGGCGACGCGGTCATGGTGACGAAGAATGTCGGCAAACCGCTCCGGCTTCTGACGCCTGCGGGCAATCTCCTCGAGGTCGTGACGCGAAAACTCGTGCAGCGACCGGGCCGCCACGGCCGCCAGCCAGGCCCCCACCATGCTGCCCACGGCGATCCAGAATAGTGTGTCGACGTTCACCGGGCTTCCGCTCCTCCCCGCACCCCGGCGGGCAACCCCGGGCTGTCGTCTTCGGTCCGCGGCGGCTCGAAGCCGAACGGCCGCAGGTATTTCGCCTCGGCCAAGCGCATTTGCCGGGCTTCGGACGGCGTCTGATCGCGATGGCCGACCAGGTGCAGCATGCCGTGAATGACATACAGCAATTGCTCGGCCTCCGCGGGCCAGCCCGCTTCCGCGGCCGCCGACGCGGCCGTATCCGCGCTGAGGATCACCTCGCCCTCCAGGTGGTTGTCCCGTTCGTCCAATACGAAGCTCAGCACGTCCGTTGGCCAGTCGTGATCCAGGTAGCGGCAGTTGAGCTCGTGAATCGACCCATCATCGACGACCGCGATGCTGATCGCCGCCGAAACGAAAGAGGAATCGGCCAGTATCGCGCGGGCCGCCTGGCAAAGCTGCCGTTCGTCGACCGGATGCCGCGCTTGCTCGTTGGCCAAAGCGACGTCGAACTCGCCGCGCAGATCGTGGTGCTTAGCTAAACGGTTCATTGTGGCGTGTGAGTAGGTGAGTAGGTGAGTAGGTGAGTAGGTGAGTAAGGATATGGAATAGCGAGCAAGCAGGAGTAATCAATGTCCCAAAATCCGATGTTCGGACACACCAGGAATTGCCGTATGTACCGGCCCTACTCACCTACTCACTTACTCACCTACTCACGCCCAATTAAGCCGTTTCCTGGTCCGGGTACTTGACGCGTCCGTGGTAAACGGCGGTCAGCGATTTTACGAGGCTGTCGTTGATTTTGTGGACTTCCTGAAGCGTCAGGCCGCATTCGTCGAACTGGCCGTCGAGCAGTCGCTTGCGGCTGATGTCCTCGACCAGGCTCTCGATCCGCGCGGGCGTCGGCTCGACCAGGACGCGGCTGGCGCTTTCCACCGCGTCGGCCAGCATCAGGATGCCGGCTTCCTTGGTCTGCGGCTTCGGGCCGGGGTAACGGAACGAGCTCTCGTCCACCTCGCTGCCGTTGGGGTCCAGCTTTTTGCTCTCGCTGGCCTGGCGATAAAAATACTCGACGAGCGTCGTGCCGTGGTGCTGCTGAATGAAGTCGATGATCGGCTCGGGAATCTTGCTCTGCCGCGCCAGGTCCGCACCATCCTTTACGTGCGCGATGATCACCAGCGTGCTCATCGCCGGAACGAGCGAGCGATGGCGGTTATCGCCCTGGCCTTGGTTTTCGGCGAAGTAGCCCGGCTTGAGCATTTTGCCGATGTCGTGAAAGTAGGCCCCCACGCGCACCAACAGGCCGCGGGCGCCGATCGCCTCCGCCGCCGATTCGGCCAGCGACGCCACGGTAATCGAATGGTTGTACGTTCCCGGCGCCCGGCGAATGAGCTCCTGCAACAAGGGATGGGCGGGGTCGCCCAGCTCGATCAGGCTCAGGTCGGTCTGAACCTTGAATACCTTCTCGACCAGCGGCAAGAGGCAGGTCATCAGCGAGCCGGCGATAACGGCCCAAATGGCCCACAGCCCGGCCGTCTTGAGCGTCAGCTCGATCGGATCGCCCTCCAGCGTGCCCACGCCGAGGGTGGTCAGCGCCGCCACGGCGGCCGCCACGAAACCGACGCTCAGCAGCTTGCTGCGGCTGCGCACCCGGCTCAATAGCAAGATGGCCCCCGCCGTCGTCGCCAATAGCACGATCGCATCCGGCAACGTGTGGCCCAACGCCATGACGCTGATAAGCGTCACCGCCGCGGAGATCAGCAGCGCGAGCTCCTGCTGGTAGGCGATGGCCAGCGTCATGCCGAACAGCATCAAGGGAACCAACTCGGCCCGCCAATCGTCGTGGCTAGTGAGCAGGATCACGGCCACGGTCACGACCACCAGCGCGAGCAGCGTGGTGATCTGTCGCAGGTCCTCGATGATCCGCGGGTCGCGGCGAAAAATGTAGTAGCCGCACAACACGTACAGGGCGACGTACATCCCGAAAACCGCCAGCGAGCGCCCCAATTTGGCCGAAAAGGGCCGCTGCGATAGCTCGGCCTGGTGTTCGAGCCGCAGCCTCTCCAGCGCCGCATCGTTGATCGGCAGCGGCTCGCCGTGCACGTCCTTGGCCCGAGCCAGCACCGCGCCGGCCGGTATGATTTCCGTTTGCGTCTTCACCGCGGCCACCGCTTTGCGCTGCTCTTCCGCCGTGGCCTCGGCGTTCATCTTCAGCGTGATGGGCAACAGCGGCTTCAGCCAGGCAAACACCCGGTCGGCCACTTCGACCGAGGGCATTTTCTGCTGCAGCGCCTTCTGCAAGGAAGAGGCGACGTTCTCGGTGAGCACCTCGCTCACCGGCACCTTGGGCTCCCAACCCTCGTCGCCCACCAGCCGCACGGCGATGGTTTCGACGTTGGCGTCGTGCTCCGGCGGCAACTTGCCCAACAGGCCCTTCTGCACCAGCGGCGCGAGGGCCTCGCTCAGCGCGGCCTTGAACGCGTCGAGCGCCCCCTCCGCCGCAAGGGCCTCTTTGAACCGCAGAAACTGCTGCTCGCGCTCCTCGGCCGTCGGCTTGGGAGTGCCCTCGGCCAGCGGCAGGCGAAATTCGTTCCACAAGGCGTCGACTTCCGAGAGCGACTTCGCGGCCGCCAACTGGCTGGCCGCGTTTTCCAGCTTCGCCCGCAGCTGCTCGAGCTGCGCCGGATTGTTGTCGTAAATCGCGATCGCCAGGCTGCGGGCCTGCTCCTGGGCTTTGCGCGTCGCTTCGGGATCTTCGCGCTCGAACTGCGTGCGGGCCACGATATCGCGCGGCGGCACGTCGCCCCAGTGATAGGGCAGCGGCGGGGCCCAGCCCTTGGTGATCACCCACAGCAACACCGCCGCCAGCGCGCACAGCCCCAGCCGCACCAGCACGTCGCCGCGCCGCAGCTGCCCCCACAGGCTCCCCAGCACGCCGGGCGGCAACTCCAGCGAGGCAACGCGGTCGATCCGCCGCTTCTTCTTGCTGCCCGTGCTCATGATTGTTTCCTACGGAAACGCTATCGGCTGTCGGCTATCAGCTATCGGCAAGATGTACGGCTGATAGCCGACAGCCGATAGCCCTACTCAGCGTTTCTTGCGAGCCCCCTCCTCGTATGCACGGACGATCTCCTGCACCAGCCGGTGCCGAACGATGTCCTCGCCCGTCAAAACCACGTTCGCAAAACCCTCCACGTGCCGCAGGCGGTTGATCGCGTCGACAAGCCCGCTCTTGGTGTGCGGCGGCAGGTCGACTTGCGACGTGTCGCCCGACACCACCACTTTCGATTGCAGCCCCATCCGCGTGAGGAACATTTTCATCTGCGGCACGGTCGTGTTCTGCGCCTCGTCCATGATGATGAAAGCGTTGTTCAGCGTCCGGCCGCGCATGTAGGCCAGCGGCACGACCTCGATCACGTCGTCCGCCATGTACCGCTTCACTTGCTCGTAATCCATCATTTCCCGCAGGGCGTCCAGCAGCGGCCGCAGGTAGGGGTTGATCTTGGCCTGCATGTCGCCCGGCAGGTAGCCGAGGCTCTCGCCCGCCTCCACCGCCGGCCGCACGAGCACGATCTTGCCGATCTGCTTTTGTTTGAGCGATTCGACCGCCGTGGCCACCGCGAGATAGGTTTTGCCGGTGCCGGCCGGGCCGCTGCAAAACACCAGGTCGTTGGAGCGGATCGCCTCGACGTACTCGGCCTGACCGGCCGTTCGCGGGCGAATGATGTGCCCCGCCTGGCGCACGTCGACTGGCCGGGTACCTTCGAGGTGCCGGCCGTTGGTCGGGCCGCCCGTCACCTGCTTGATGATGTGCGCCACCTGCTCCGGCGAAAGGGCTCCTTCGCGGCCGACCGTGTTCTTGATCTGCTCGATGATTTCCGTGGCTTGCAGAACGGCCTGCTCGTCGCCGCTGACGTGGATTTTCCCGTTGCGGGCAGAAATCTTGGCCGGCACGCTCTCGCGAATGCGACGGAGATGTTGGTCGCTGGCACCCAGCAACAGGACCAACTCATCGGCATCGCCGACCGGAATCGTCGCTTCAATCATTAAAGAGACGCGGCGGCTCACTGGCCGCCACTCATGGTTCCCAGGTAAAAGGCTCTTACCAACTATACTCAATCGCCGCGGCGCCGCACTAGCAGCCGCCCGAACTCGCGCCGCAACCCGTTGCCCGGCAACCGATTGCAACTTGAATACCGATTATAGGGCCCCGCCCACCCCACGGCCAGCCAGCCGCCGGCCAGCCCCCGTCCCCCATGCCGCTTGCGGCTTAGCCCCCCCTTGCGGTTCAGTTCCCCCCCATAACCCCCGCCGCCCAAAACAAATACGCCACCGGCGCCGCCCCCAGCAGCGAATCCAACAGGTCCAACA
>CAZHIV010000207.1:0-5384 GCA_964532675.1 uncultured Planctomycetaceae bacterium | reverse complement strand
CGCACGGACCGCGGCGGAGGGCGTTCCCAATACCTCGGAACGCCACGGAGGGCGTTCCCTACAGATTTGCACTTTTCTCGAATTCTCAATTGGTCAACGCCGCGGGTTGGTGGCATGACCCGCGGCGGCCATAATGAACGCCAAACTATTCGAACCGGCCTAATAACTAGTGGCACCGGCTGCTAGCCGGTGCGGAGAACGGCAAAACTGCGACACAGGCCAGCGGCCTGTGCCACTGAGCCGCAAGCATCGATGGTTTTGAAACCGGTTCTCGGGATTCTGCATGGACCAGCGCACGGTGAAAAATGCTTAGCCCCGAAGGGGCCGTATCATGTAGCCGGGTGGCGTAAGCCCCCGGTAATGCATCAATCACGAGCAAAAGCCGGTTCCAGGGACCGGCGTCCCTGGCTACACGACGTCGCCCCTTCGGGGCTGGTCGCACCTACATAATCTGGATTACTCTGGACTTCCCATGTGGCAAGGCATTGTTGGGCACGACGACGTGGTGGAGCGGTTTCGGCGGACGCTTGCGTCCGGTCGGCTGGCGAGCACGTATTTGTTCGTGGGTCCGCCGGGGGTGGGGAAGCGGCGTTTCGCGCTCGAGCTGGCCCACGCGCTGTTGTGCGCGGAGTCGGCCGAGTCGGCATTGTCGCCGTGCGGCCGGTGCGAGTCGTGCCGCTTGTTCGCCGCCGGCAATCACCCGGACCTGGAAGTGCTGGGCCTGCCGGCGGACAAGGCGTCGCTGCCGATCGAGCTGTTTATCGGCGACCGCGACCATCGCAACCAGGAAGGCTTGTGCCACCGGATCGCGTTGAAGCCGTTCTTTGGCCGCCGCAAAATCGCGATCGTCGACGACGCGGATCATTTCGGCATTGCCAGCGCGAACTGCCTGCTCAAGACGCTGGAGGAGCCGCCGCCCAGTGCGCTATTGATCCTCATCGGCACCAGCCCGGCGCGGCAGTTGCCGACGATTCGCTCGCGCTCGCAGATCGTGCGATTTGGGCCGTTGGACGCCGCCGCCGTGGCCCGGATACTTCAGGAGGGTGGCCTGATCGCCGACCGCGACGAGGCCGCGCGGGCGGCCGCGCTGAGCGAGGGAAGCGTTGAGCAAGCGCTGCGGCTGGCCGATGCTTCGTTGTGGCAGTTCCGAGACCAACTGCTGGCCGAGCTGCGCGCACCGGATTTCGACGCGGCGCGGCTTGGCCGCTCCGTCCAGGCATTCGTGGACGAAGCGGGGAAGGAGCCCGCACGCCGACGGGACCGGCTGCGTCAGATTATCGGTTTTGCGGTGGAGTTTCATCGCGGAGCGCTGCGCGACGCGGCACGTGGCGAAACGGATGATGCGCTCGCCGCCCTGGATGCCAGCCTCGCCGCGCTGGAGCACGTCGACCGCAACGCGAACCAGGCGACGCTTATCGCTTGGTGGGTGAGCGAATTGGCGCGCGCGCCGGTGGCCGCGCGCTGAGTGCGGCGCTTGAGTCGCATAATCGGCGCACCTGTTGCAACCCGTTCCCGTTGACACCCGGCGGGTGCCGGTTTAGACTCCGCTGCTTATAACCTATGGTTTTCAGGGGGTTTGCGTGCGGCGCGCATCCATCGGGTTCGGGGGCGGCTCTGCCCGTCGAACGCTTCCAGGCGCGATTCTTCGAGGAGCATTGAATGGACGGGAGTGTCATCATCTACATCGTTCCGGTGGTGGCGATCGCCGCTTTGGTTTACGCCGTGATCCGCGCGGCTTGGGTGCGACGCCAAGACGCCGGCAACGAACGGATGCAGATGATCGGGCGATGGATTGCCGAGGGGGCGATGGCATTTCTGGCGCGCGAGTATCGCACGTTGGCCGTTTTCGTAGTCGCCGTTGCGATTCTGTTGGGCATCTCGAACACTTATGTCTCGGAGGATACGGACGCCTGGATTGCGCTGTCCTTCGTGCTCGGGGCGGTCTGCTCGGCGCTGGCGGGTTTCTTCGGCATGCGAACGGCCACGTCGGCGAACATGCGCACGGCGGCCGCGGCCCGCACGGGGCTGAACGACGCGTTGCAGGTCGCCTTCGCCGGCGGTTCGGTGATGGGCCTGTCGGTCGTGGGTTTGGCGCTGTTGGGGTTGGGCGGGCTGTTCTACTTTTACACGGCTCAACATCCCGACGCGCTGGCCGGCGGCGGCGCGGTGATGCTGGTGCTCAATAACCTTTCCGGCTTTTCGCTGGGCGCGTCGTCGATCGCGCTGTTCGCGCGCGTCGGCGGCGGTATTTTCACCAAGGCGGCCGACGTCGGCGCCGACCTCGTGGGCAAGGTCGAAGCCGGCATCCCGGAGGACCACCCGCTGAACCCGGCCACCATCGCCGATAACGTAGGCGACAACGTGGGCGATGTGGCCGGCATGGGCGCCGATTTGTTCGAGTCGTACGTCGGGGCCATCATCTCGTCGATGATCCTCGGGGCGGCCTGGTACGCAATCGGCGATGAGCCGACGGGCGTCGGAATGAACGCCGTGTACTTGCCGCTGGCGGTGGCGGCGATCGGCGTCGTGGCGTCGATCATCGGCTTCTTTTTCGTGCAGACCGAAGAGGGCGGCGACCCGCAGAAAGGGCTCAACCGCGGCACCTTCGCGGCCGGCGCGATGATGGTCGTCGGCAGCGTGGTAGCCACCTTTTTTATGATCGGAACCGCGCCCATCACCGTCAACGAGATTGTCACTCCCGACGAGGTCACCTACACCTGGTGGGGAATCGCGATCGCGGTCGTGTCGGGGTTGGCCGCGGGGATCGTCGTCGGCCTTTTGACCGAATGGTACACGGCGCCGTACCGCGCGCCGGTCACTTCGATCGTGGAGGCGTCGCGCACCGGCCATGCCACGACGGCCATCCAGGGCATGGCGGTGGGGATGAACTCCACGACGCTGCCGGTGATCGTGATCGGGCTGGCGATTATTTCCGCATACTACTTCGCCGGCTTGTACGGGATCGCGATGGCGGCGATGGGCATGCTCTCGACGATCGCGATTCAACTGGCGACCGACGCCTACGGGCCGATCGCGGACAACGCCGGCGGCGTGGCGGAGATGTCGCGCCTGGGGCGGGAGGTTCGCGCCCGCACCGACAAGCTGGACGCGGTGGGCAACACGACGGCCGCCATCGGCAAGGGTTTTGCAATCGGGTCCGCGGCCCTCACGGCGCTGAGCCTCACGGCGGCCTACCTCACCAAGATGCAAGGAGAGGTCGAAATCGACGCGGCCAATCCATACGTGCTCGTCGGACTGCTCGTCGGCTGCATGTTGCCGTTTCGATTCTCGGCCATGGCCCTGGTCGCAGTGGGCCGGGCGGCGCAAGACATGATCCAGGAAGTGCGCCGGCAGTTTCAGGACATCCCCGAGCTGCGGCCGGCCTTGATCGCGGCGCAAACGGCCGAGAGCGAGGAGCGCGATCCGACGCCGGAAGAGGCGGCCATCATCCGGGCCGCCGACGGAAAGGCCGACTACTCGCACTGCGTGGCCATCGCAACCAGCGCGGCAATCCGCCAGATGGTCGCGCCGGGCTTGATGGCCGTGATCGTGCCGGTCGTCGTCGGGATCATTTCGGTGGATATGCTGGGCGGGCTGTTGATCGGCGTCACCATTTCGGGCGTTTGTCTGGCCATCTTCCAGGCCAACTCGGGCGGCGCGTGGGACAACGCCAAGAAGCAGGTGAAGGAAGAAGGGCACGCCAAGTGGGGCGAGCATTTCGACGAGATGCACAAGGCCACCGTCACCGGCGATACGATCGGCGACCCGTTCAAGGATACGTCGGGGCCCTCGCTGAACATTCTCATCAAGCTGATCAGCGTGGTGGCCATGATCATCGCGCCGCTGCTGTATGCCCTGCACTTCGGCGGCTAAAACGCTGCGATGTGCTCGACTGGGTGGCTAAGGCAGAAGCGCAGCGGATGCCCCAGACGCGCACGATTCTGGGGCGTCGAACACTCCGCCCCAGCCACCCTAATTCACAAACCGGACTGCGACCCGCAGGTGGCTGGGCTTTGCAATCGGGCGGCCGGGCGCTAGAATGGGAGGTTCCCGTGGTTCCCTGCGGGGGTCCTTGGAGAGGTGGCAGAGTGGTCGAATGCGCCGGTTTGCTAAATCGGTGAAGGGATAATCCCCTTCCGCAGGTTCGAATCCTGTCCTCTCCGCTCGTGCTCGTTGCCCATCAGCGTAAGTTATTCGCTGATGGGCATTTGCGTTTCTGGGCGCTCCCGGAAACTCGCCGTTTGTAGCGCTTTTTGTAGCGCTTTGTAGCGGAGAGTTCTCCGAAAGGAGTCGCCCGAAATGTCATCCGCAAGCTCGAAAACGACCCGTCGAGCCCACACTCGATCCTTCCGCGTCGGCCGGGTCGGCGCCTATCGTTGCGGCCGGATCTGGTACCTGTGCTACCGCGAGCATGGCCGCGGCCGCCAGCCTCGTGTGGGGCCCGACCAGACGCAAGCCCGCCAGACCGCCTCCGAGATCAACGCCCAGCTCGAGTTCGGCGTGCCTTCGGCGCTGGGCTTCGAGCCCATATCGATCGCCGATCTACAACAGCGGTGGCTCGATCACCACGAGCATGTGCGCCGCTCCTCGGTCGTACCATCGAGCGGTATCGCGCGGCAACCAATCACCTGCTGCGGTTCATCGCCGGCGTGCGGCCGCTGCGCCGCGTCTCCGACTTCCGTCCCAGCCATGCCGAGGAGTTCATTCGGTACCTGCGCTCTCTCCAGGTGGCCCGCTGAGATCGTTGTGCCCTTTCGTTCTCTCGGCACGCCCTCGTTCGCTTGCGCCCCCATGATCAAATTCGAGCCGTATTTAATAGGCTCGCTTGAGGCTAGCACGACGCACTGGTAAACTACTTAGTCATGGGTACGCCCCAAGTAGCGATGCGAAAATTGGCCCACCGTTTACTGGCTGTGGAAGCAGCGAATGGGAGCGCCACCGATGCGCACGTGCATGAAGCCGTGCGGGTCTGTGAGAAGCTGCGAGTTTCGCTGATACGACTCGTTGGATCAGTAGGCTTCGCGTTGCTGCTGCGGCGGACTCTGGCGATAGCGCGGGCGGAAGTCCCGGCGCTGGAACGCGTCACGGTCAATCCTGACGGCTCCATGCAGGGGCTGGAAGAGCTCGCGGCCGATGGGACGGACGGGACAGCCGATGCGCCGGTCGTGATCACCGCACATCTACTCGGATTGCTTGTCACATTTATCGGCGAATCCCTCACACTGCGGCTGGTGCGCGAGGCTTGGCCCGGCCAGTCGTTGGACGAATAACACGGGAATCGAGGCTGTAATGAGTGAGCGCCCTGGAATACACGACCGACATGCCCCGGTGCAAATTACGAGTTTGCCAACTGGCGTGCCTGGCCTGGACGAGATCCTCGGCGG
>CAZHIV010000206.1:0-5437 GCA_964532675.1 uncultured Planctomycetaceae bacterium | reverse complement strand
GGTCGGCCATGTCGTACACGCTCACGGAGACTTCCGCGCGGCCCTGGTAGAGCGTTTTGCCCTTGTAGAGCTGGAAGTCGTCGAGCTCGATGTGGACCACGAGCTCCGCCCGCACGGCCTCGGCCAGCTCGCGGAAGTCGCCCCAGTCGCTCTCGTCGACCCATTGGTCGACCTCGCGCGGATTCACGACGTCGATGCCCTTGACGTTCTTCACCAGCAGCTCGCTCACGCGCTGCGAGATGGCCCGCGACGCGCCGGCGTGCCGGTACTCGTGCGACGACGGCGGCCGGCACATCACCACCACGCGCTTGTCGCGGAGGGCGTCGCACTCGGCCGGAACCAGGTGGCCGCCCTGTAAAACGTAAATGCCGGTGGCCAGCATCGTCGGGCAGCCGGTGGCCGAGACGAGCATCGCCGCCGCCAACAACAAGGCGACGTGCCGATAGTTCAACACGAATCGAGCGCGAGAACGATCCATCGTTTCTCCCTATGAACGCGAGCGCCGCCCCGCGCGAGAACCCAACGGGGCCAGATGAGTGGGGCGGAGCGTACTCGCCGCGGGCGGCCTACGCAACCCGAATCCACGCTAGCAATGCGATCGGCCGCGATGAAAGCATGGCCGCCGAGAGCAGCGGCCATGGCACAAAGAAAACACAAAAGAGGCGCCGCCCGGATTCGAACCGGGGATGTCGGATTTGCAATCCGATGCCTTAGCCACTTGGCTACGGCGCCCCTGAGCCGTCCAAGAAAATCATTCTAACCGTTTCGACCGCTTGCGGCCGATAACTTGCTTAAAAGTTAAGCGATTGGGGAAACCTGGTCAAGTTCAGACGAGGTGGCGAATGGCCTTAAAATTCACCGTTTTCAAGCGGGCAACCGCCTGCCGGCGCGACGCGCTGGTGTGCGACATTGCGGCGCGGTGCGCGGCCGACGTCGCACGGCACCTGCGTACGAGCGCGAAACAGATGGATGCCGCCCAACTGCGCGGTTACCTGCGGGCGCGGAGCGTTTCGGTCGTGTGGTCTGCCGTTCGACAGGCGATCGCCGACGGCCAATTGCCGGGCGGCCAGGTGCGCGAGCTCGTCGACTCCGTGGTGGAGCGCACCGTGCACCTGGTGATTCGCGAACTACAAATGCCGCCCGTCGTCGCCATTCCCGCGGCCCACCTGCCCATGCGCTCGGCTGCTTGATGCAGCCACTTCGAATCGCTGCCTCTTGAACTAGCCGCGACCCCAATGGGTCGCCGGGAAAAACGATCATGCGCCGGCGACCCGTTGGGGTCGCGACTACTGGCGCGTTACTGACGAGGCGGGTGCGGGTCCGGCCGCGTGGCCGTCCAGCGGTCGCGCCGCGCGGGCGGCGGCGGCGCGTAGCGGTAATACACTTCCAGGCACATGGCCGCCATGGCCGTCGAGTACACGCGGCCGCCGTAGCCGCCCCATACGCAGTTCGTGTCCCAGCTTCCCACGTCGCGCCCGTCGGCGATTTGCGTGGCAAGCAGCGCGGCGGTGAGCGATTCGTTCCACGCCCGCCAGTCGGCCGCCGCGCGGTCGTTATGCTGATGGCGGTGGTGCAGCGCGAGCGTCGCATAGTACCAGTAGTAAAGATTAAGCCGCCCGGCGTCCGGCGGGGTCGCGAGCATTTGAGTCGTCGCTTCCGCGGCGGCCGACTCGTCGATCGTCTCGCCCAGCACCTGGCCGAGCAGCAGGCGGCAATAGAGCGCTTCGGCCGTCATGACGGTGCTGGGACCGCTGTCGGGGCGGTAGCTGGCCAGGCCGCCATAGTTGCCGCGGCGCACGCTGCGCAGAAAACGCTCGACGCGAATCCATGCCTGCTCCGGCACTTGAATATCCGCCCGCTCGGCGCTGGCCAGGGCCATCATCTGCCAGCCGAGTTGGCTCGTGTCGCCGGAGTCGCCCGGGCGGTATCGCCAGCCGCCGCTCGTGGCATTTTGCGCGGCCAGCGAGAAGCCGACGGCCTTCAGCACGGCCGGCTCCAGCCGGCGGTCGCCGGTCATCGCCTGCGCCTCGGCGAGGGCGAAGGTGGCCATCGAGTGGCAGTACATTTGGGCGTAGAGCGTGGCATTGCCGAACAGGCTCCCATCGGCCGCTTGCGAGCGGAGCAGGAAATCGAGGCCGCGGCGGACCGTGTCTTGATAGTCGCCGTCGAGATGCGAATGGCCCGCGCCGAGAAACGCCAACAACGCCAGCGCGGAGATGCCCGTATCGGCGCCCCGCCCTGCCCCGCCCCGATTGTGGCCGAGCACGGCCTGTTCCTGGCCGGCGCCGAAATGGTTGGCATCCCAGCGGCCGTCGCGCGACTGCGCGGCGGCGAGCCAACGCAGCGCCGCGGCCACGGCCGCCTCGGTGCGGGCGTTGCCGCCCTGCCGCTCGACGAGAGCCAGCCTTCCCGGCGCGGTGCGCAGGGCGTAGGGAGTGGCGGGGGTCGGCGTCGTTTCCGGCTCGGGAGCGGGCGGCGTCGGCTCGACGGCGGCTGTGGTTGGCTCCGATGCGGCGGTCGATTCGTGCGCGACAGCTTCTTGGGACGGCTCAGCGTCCGCAGCCTCGGTGCTTTCACTGGCAATGATTGGTTCCGTCGACGGCGCGGTTTCGTCCGGCGCCGCCGGCTCATTCGTCGGCGCTTCCGCCGCGGCCACTTGCTGATCGGCTTCGTTGGCGGCCGGCTCTGCGGCCGGCGGCGAATCAACGACCTCTGCAACCGCCGCGGTCGGTTCATCAACGGGTGGCGGTGGAACCTCTTCCTCAACCGGCTGGAGCAGCGGCGGCGCGTCCGCGAGATCCGGCTTCTCGGGAACATCGGCCAGCGCCAGCTCGGGATCCACGTCGTGCAGAATGCGAACGCGAACCGTCGAGCCGGAGGTGCCCCCGCCATCGCCGACCATGATGTGCAGGGTCATCGCGGCCCACGCGAGCAGCAGATGCACGAGCAGGGAAAGCACCGCGCACTTGTGCAGTGGCCGCGACTGGCCCCAACGCGTCCGCAGCAGCACGACCAGCACGATGCTCAGCACCAGCGACCCCGACCACAGCAGCAAGTACGCCACCGGGGTCGCGGCCAGGCGACCGACGAGACTCGCGACTGGTAGCGTAATCTGCATAGTCAATGCAAAGCAGGATTAACCACGACGACACGACGAGCGCGACGAATCTTGGGAGAACTGGTTTCAGAATGGCGAGAACGAACCGGACGCTAGCGCGTTCCGGCTGATCGGATCAGCCGCCGGGCGCTAGCCCCCGGTTTTGAAACCTTTGCTTTGCTTCCTACGTTGTGCTCGTCGTGCCGTCGTGGTTCAAATCTGCGCGGGACTCAACGCTTCGTGCTTCCGATGCCGGCCAGGCGCACCGTGATTCCCAGGTCGGAAATGCCGGCCTGCTGGCAGGCGGAGAGGGCGGAGGCGACGTGCTGGAACGCGCACTGGGCGTCGCCGCGAATGACGACCGTCGGCTCGGTCAGCGGCGTGCGGGCCGCGGCGAGCCGCGCGGTCAGTTCCTCGTACGTCACCGGCGAGCCGTCGAGCTCGACGCCCCCCTCGGCCAGCACGCTGACCACCAGCGGCCGCGGCGGCGGGGCGGCGTCGCCGGCCTGGCCCACTTCCGGCACCGCGACCTCGATGTTCCGCTCCATTTCGTCGAACTTCGTGGCCACCATGAAGAAGATGATCAGCAGGAACAGCACGTCGATCATCGACGTGAGGTTCAGCGTGGGAGCTTCGTCGTGTTGTGTTTTGAGAGGCATGGCTATTAGCCAAGAGCTTAGAGCTTAGAGCCAAGAGCCAGCATTCTGGCTCTCGACTCTTCTCAGGCTGCTTTGCGTCTCGGGACCGTGGTGCGGGCCGTCTTCCGTTCTTCCAGGCCTTCGAGCGAGATGAGGTTCACCAACTCCTGGCCGTGGTGGTCGATCTCCATGATGAGCCGGTCGACGCGGCCGACGAAGTAGAGATAAAAGATCAGCGCGGGGATCGCCACGAGCAGGCCGGCCGCCGTGGTGATCAGCGCGACGCTGATGCCGCCGGCGAGCATCTCGGCGCGGCCCATGGCGGGGCTGGTGGCAATCACATTGAACGACTGGATCATGCCCCACACGGTGCCCAGCAGGCCCAGCAGCGGCGACACGGTGGCCACGCCGTTGAGCACGCGCAGGTAGCGCCGCAACACGTTGGCTATTCGCTCGCCTTCGTCGAGCACCGCCTGCTCGACCTCGACGGCCGGTTTGCCCCATTTGCGCACGGCGGCGGCAAAGACGCGGGCCACGTGGCTCGACTCCTCCTCGCACCGCGCCAGCGACTCGCCCCGATCGAGGGCGTTCTCGCGGAGCTGCAGCAGGAACCGCTCGATGAACAGCCGCGGCACCACCCGCCCCCGCCGCAGGCTGATCGTCCGCTCGAACACGATCAGCAGCATCACGAAGGAGGCCAGCAGGATCGGCAGCACCAAGGGCCCGCCGGCCACGAACATGTCCAGCATGCTGCGCGTGGGAATCGGCGCGCCGACGGCCTCCGCTTGGGCCAGCAGTGGGACGAACATCAGCATGTGACCTTGTCTTCCTGGATACGAGACAAGGAGACAGGGAGACAAGGCGACAAGGAGAAACGTTCGCCGTCGTGTCTCCTTGTCTCCCCTTCTCCTCGTCTCCTTGTCATGGCCGCCGCTGCGAGCGCGTTCGCGCTAGAATTTGGCCCCGGCCCCGGTATCGACGTTCCCTACCATGTGCAGGTGGTTGTGGTCGATGTAAATCACTTCGGCCGCTTCCTCGTCCACCAGCGTGTGCGGGTTGGGCCAGCCCACGCGGATCTTCTCCTTGTAGAAGACAGTGCACTTGTAGTGGGCGTGATGGAGCTGCGCCGGGCCGATCAGCGGATACACGCGCGGCGGGTCAATGTAGTCGGCGATCTTCTCCTTGACGATCCGCACGTCCATCCGCTGGATCTCGTGCAGCATCGGCAGGCCGCCCTGAACGGGATGGGCCAGCTCCAACCGGCGCATCACTTCATCGTCGCTCGGCGGATCCATCGCCCGTGTCGGCCCCCCCGCCACCAGCGGCCCCAAGATCGGCGCCCGGTCGTAGCGCTCGTGGTTGTGATACTCATCCTCCTCCATCTTGCCGAAGTAGGGGCTGACGGGGACGGGCACGCCGACAAAGCCCAGATCAACGCCTTGCGTGATTCCTACGCAGCCCGTGCTCGAGACGGCGGCGAGCGTCAGCAAGGCGGCCAAGGCGGCGGACAGCTTTCGAGCGGCCATGAACCAAGTTCCTGTTATTGTCCCAACGTGCAAGCGGTCAGGGTCAGACCCGCCTGGCGCCGGATGTGCGATGTTCAGCACAACGCAAAAGATCGGCGTTGCTACGGGTAGTTATCGTGTCAAGATGGATCGAACTTGCGGGTTTTTCCGACTTTCCAAGGCGGAATGCGGAGTGC
>CAZHIV010000205.1:0-16308 GCA_964532675.1 uncultured Planctomycetaceae bacterium | reverse complement strand
CGTCGTCAAGCGCTACGACATCGACGGCGTGCACATCGATGACTATTTCTATCCCTATCAGGTGCGGGACGACGCCGGCAACCTCGTTCCCTTCCCGGATGAGGAGAGTTACCAGCGCGCAGTGCAGGCCGGCGAGCGGCTCGAGCGCAACGACTGGCGCCGGCAAAACGTCAATCAACTCGTCAAGCGGATGTACGACGAGGTGAAAGAGATCAAGCCCTGGGTGCTGGTGGGGATCAGCCCGTTCGGCATTTGGCGCCCCGGCCACCCGGAAGGGATCGTCGGGCTGGACCAGTACGATTCGCTCTACGCCGATGCCCGCAAGTGGCAACGGGCCGGCTGGCTCGACTACTTCACCCCGCAGCTCTATTGGCAGATCGAGAGCACGGGCCAAAGCTACCCGCGGCTGCTCGCGTGGTGGGCGGAGCAGAACGTGGAGGGCCGGCATTTATGGCCGGGCAATTTTACGTCCAAAGTGCGGCGCACTTCCGACGTGCCCGAGACACGCAACGCCTGGAGCGCCGAAGAGCTGCTCCGCCAGATCGATGTGACTCGCTCTCCGCGGGGCGCGACCGGCAACGTCCACTTCAGCATGAAGGCTCTCATGCAAAACTACGACGGCATCGCGGACAAGTTGAAGAACGGCCCGTACGCGGAACCGGTGCTGGTGCCGGAATCGCGGTGGCTTGGCCGCGAGACGCCGCCGAAGCCCGATGCGACGGCGCGGCGCAACGGCAAGGGCGTCGCCGTGCGGATGGCGTTGCCTTCCCAGGAGCGGCCCTGGCAATGGCTGATTCGCGTGCGCACCGGCGGCGACTGGCAAACCGCCATCGTACCCGGCCGGGAAAGCCGGTATGTCGTTCCGCTGGCCGACGGCATAGAGGCCGACGCCGTGACGGTCGCCGCCGTCACGCGCCTCAGCCGCGTTGGCCCGACCGCTCGTGCCCCGCTCGACAAGAACGATTAAACTGAGCAGATGCCCGCCGACACCTCCTCACCCGTATCCACCCCGCCGACAACACGCGGCCCGTGGTGGTGGGTGCCGAGCCTGTACTTCGCGCAGGCGATGCCCTTTGTATTCGTGAACATCGTCTCTACTTACGCCTACACGCGGATGGGCGTATCCCCGGTGCTGATTGGGCTGACGAGTTGGCTTGGTTTGCCGTGGACGTTCAAGCCACTTTGGAGCCCGCTCGTCGAGATCATCGGAACCGAACGGCGTTGGGTCTGGACCACCGAGTATCTGGCTGCGGCCGCATTCGCGATCGTCGCATTCGGGTTCGCAACCGACCACTTTTTTGCGTGGACGCTGGTTGGTTACGGGCTGCTTGCCGTCGCCTCGGCGACGCACGATATCGCCGCAGACGGCTTTTATATGCGGGTCCTGACCCCGCACAAGCAGACATGGTTTACCGGGATCCGTAACGTGTCGTTTCGCAGCGGATGGATTTACGGCGAGGGTCTGCTCGTCATGTTGGCCGGGGTGCTGATTCGATTGGATTACGATCCGGCCCTCGCTTGGGGCGCGACGCATGTAGCGGCGGCTGCCACGTTCTGCCTGTTGGCTACGTACCACGCCTTAACGCTGCCGATCGCGCCTCCAAAAGAGACGTATCAAAAAGCATCCGCAAAGGTTGTCTTTCGCGAAGTGGGCCGCATCTTTGCCAAGTTTTTCGTCGCCATTCCCTTGGCGACGGCGCTGCCGTTTCTTCTTCTCTATCGCTTTGCCGAAGCACAGCTTACTAAATTTGCCGGAGTCTTCCTGTTAGATGGCCGCGATGTTGGTGGGCTAGGGCTGCTGGAAGACCAGGTGGGCTTGATCAATGGAACCCTGGGCATTGGTGCGCTGCTGGCCGGAGGAGTGCTCGGCGGCATCTTGGCCGCGCGCCACGGCATGCGCGCCTGGTTGCTTCCCATGGCCGTGATGATGAATGTGCCCAACGTCGTGTATTTGGCCCTCGCCTATTTCCAGCCGGAAAGCCTTACGTATGTTGCCGTCGGCGTAATGGCCGAGAAGTTCGGCTATGGATTCGGCTTCACGGGTTACATGCTTTACATGCTGTATTTGGCGCAGGGGCAGCATCAAACGTCGTTCTATGCTATTTGCACCGGCTTTATGTCGTTAGGGTTGATCCTACCGGGGAGCCTGGCTGGTTATCCGTTGGAATGGCTCGGCTACACCGGGTTCTTCATGTGGATTATGGTGGCTACGATTCCCAGCTTCCTCGTCGCGATGATCGTTTATTATCAGATGGACCCCAGCTTCGGCCGGCGAGAGGACGCGGCATGACGGGGCTTGCGGCTGGAAAAGTCGGGCCGCCGCCGAACGCGCGTGGCGGGGTTTCTGGCCACGCCACCTTAGCCCGAAGCACAAGCGAGAGATTCGATGTTAACCCCGGTCTCCTCGCTTGCGCTTCGGGCTTGTGGCTGTTAAAATGACGCAAAGTGTTACCTATTCCAAGCCGCCCAGACTATAGCCGAGCGATGCCCGAGCGACGCATCATCATCCTGACCGACGGCCGCACCAATCCCGTGAATGCCAAGACGGCCTCTTGCGTGATTCGCTACAAGCCGGAGGAAGTGGTCGCACTGCTGGATACGACGCAGCCGGGCAAGACGTCGCAGGAGCTGCTCGGCGTCGGCGGCTCGATTCCCGTGGTGGCGAACCTGGCCGACGCGCCGGGCGCGAATACGCTGCTCATCGGCATCGCGCCGTCGGGCGGCAAGCTGCCGCCCGCCTGGCGGCGCATCCTGCTGGAGGCCATCGACCGCGGCATGAACCTGGTTTCCGGCCTGCACGATTTTCTTTCCAACGACCCGGAGATTTCGGCGGCCGCGGCGCAGAAAGGCGTGCAGATACACGACGTTCGCAAAAACAACGAGCGCGACGTCGCCAACCGCCTGAACCTGCGCGAGGATTGCCTGCGGATTCATACGGTCGGCCAGGATTGCTCGGTCGGCAAGATGCTGGCCTCCGTGGAAATCGCGCACGGCCTCCAGGCCCGCGGCTTCGACGCCAAGTTCGTCGCCACGGGCCAAACGGGGATCATGATCGAGGGCGACGGCTGCCCGGTCGATTGCGTCATTTCCGACTTCGTGAACGGCGCGGTGGAGAAGCTGGTGCTCGCCAACCAGCACCACGACATCATCGTCGTCGAGGGGCAGGGATCGCTCTCGCACCCGCGCTATTCGGCCGTCACGCTGGGCCTGCTTCACGGCTGCGTGCCGCACGGCATGATCCTGGTGTACGAAGCCGGGCGGCGGACCGTGCTCGGGATGGATTACGTGCCGCTCCCGCCGCTGATGAAAATCGCGGAAGTGAACGAAACGATGGCGTCGCTCGCCATGCCCTCGCGCATTATCGGTGTGGCGATGAACAGCCGACTCCTCGCGCCCGACGAGGCCGAGGCGGAACGGGAGCGCGTGCGCCAGGAGCTGGGCGTGCCGGTGTGCGACGTCATTCGCCACGGCCCGGACGACCTGGTCGACGCCGTGCTCGCCCTGCGGCGCGAGCTGTTTCCCCATCTACCGGCGAAAGCTGGCTGAACAGACTTAGAGCCTATCCCAGAACCGTCTGCGGAGAGGGGGACAGGCACATTTTGCTCCGAAGACTCCGCAAAATGAGCCAGTCCCCGACGGTTCTGGGATAGGCTCTTATTGAGGGCTCATTCACGATGCAGCCGTCAATAGATCAAGGCCGAATCGTACTTGGTTGGTGGATGGACTGCCGTTGCGGCTGGGTGCGGATGAGCTGGTCGGACGTTTCGCCCCAGAACAAGTCGCCGTGCGTGAGGCTCAGGCCGTGCACTTCCGGGACGTCGACGCCGGGCTTCGAAACGGCCAGTGCCAGATTCTTTTGCCAGATGCACACGAAATGTCGGGGCGTGACGCGAATGTGCCCGCGGATGGGGTCGGCCAGGTAGACCCAGCGATAGTTCGTGCCGCGGAATACGACGAAATGCTTGTAGTCGTCTTCGTCGATGCCGACCAGGAGCGGAACCTTGGCCTCAGCCAGCTTCGTGAACGAAAGCTTGGTGACCACCGCCTCGTAACCAGTGGCAGCGGCGACCCGGCGCAAGTCGGCCAGTGCCAGGCCGTTCTCGATCCGGTCGGCGACTTCTTCCGGCGTCAGGAGGACGTCCAGGCGGTCGAGAAAATAGTCCTCCGTGACCGGGTCGCCCAGGTAATAGCGAACCATCGTCGCCAGCGCCGCGGCGCCGCACGAGTAATCGCGCTGCTGCATGACGATGTTACGCCTCCGCAGCTCCTGCCAACTCACGACGCGCTTCTGAAACGTGTGCTCCGAGTCGCGGACCGGCACGCGGCCGCCTGGATACTGCGCCACACTCGCCGCCGGCCAGACGAGGCCGGCGATCGTCGTAAGCATCATCGCGTAGATCAGGCGAGCGGGCATAGGAGTGGTAGCCGTTCGGCAGATAGTGGGTCGCAGTACGGTTAGCGGAGGTCGGGCAACCGTCAGCGCGTTAGTACGTGTAAATCACGCCGAAGACGGTGGCGTTCGAGTCGTCGTTCGTGCCGAACTCGACGAACGGCTCGAACCAGCGGTTGCATTGGGCGATCGTCGCCGCGAAGCGGATCGACATCGGTTCCTGGATCGTGCCCGGAATGCGTTCATCGTCGATTTCCGTCTCCTCGATGTACGCGGCCGCAAAACGCGTGCTGAGCGTCACCTTCGGGCTGACGGCCAGACCGAAGCCCATCGACCACCGATATTCGTTACCGAGCTGAATGTCGTTGCCCAGATGATTGCGCTCGAAATAGAAGCGTGAGCCAATCGACGTAAACACAACGACCGGGTCGTATGTGCGGATGCATGTTAGGTCACCAGACAACGCCCAGAAGCCCTGGCCCAGCGAGGCCGCCGGGAACGCCAGATCATCGTCGTAAGGATCGCCGCCGGTCGGCGCCGTGGCTGCTAACGTGAACACCACGTCGCGGCAATCGTTCGACGCCAACAGGTGCGTGAAGCCCAACGTAATGTCGCCAATCGGTCCGTCATGATCGAACTCATCGGAGCCAAACGTCGACAATTCGCTGTTCGCCCAGCCGATGGGCAATTCGAAGAATAGCTGGGTGCGGCGGTTCAGGCCGTAACGCGCCCCGAAGGGAATGAACAGCTGGCGGGTGCGAATCTGGCCCTCTTGTACGTCCGTCACGTTTCCCGCGCCGTCGACGAATACAATTGGCAAATTGTTCTGCTGGTTGACGTAGATCAAACCGACGTCCCATTGCCACTGACCCGGTTCGAGCAGCACCGTCTCGTCGCGCAGAAATTGGAGACGATTGTCGACCGGCTCTTCGCCGAGTCGTTCGGCCCCGGCGATGGTGTCTTCTCCCGGTTCGGCTCCATTGGCTGCGGGCAGATCCGCCGCCGATTGGAAGGCCGGCTCCCCGGTGGCCGGCGGCGGCGGCATCGTCTCGCTCTGAGTCGATGGTTCATTCTCCCGGTCTTCAATCGTCGGCTGCAGCGCCAGGCGCGCCGCCGGTTGATCGGCTAGTCGAGTCGGTTCGGGCGGGCTCAGCTCCCGCGGCGGCAAGGAGTACTCCTCCGGCGTGATCGGCGTCGTGGGAGGTCGCCTCGCAGGCTCCTCGCCCGCGTCGGCAATCGGAGGAAGAGCCCGCGGCTTAAGCGCGACGCGCGTCTCGGGCGCCTCGTTGGGCGCGTACAGCAACGGGCGGTCGCTCGTCTTTTGTGGGACCGGAATCCTCTTGAGCGCCTCGAGCAGATCGGCGCCCTCGTTCGTAGCGAGACCGCCGTTCCCGGCGTTGGCTGCGGCCGCGGCCCGCGGGGCCGAAGCGCCGTCGCGCGATGGCGGGGCAACTTCGCTACTAGGACCGATTTGCCATTGCAGCCGAAGGTTTTCGCCGTTCTCGGGCGGCACCGCGGTGGAATGAGACACCACGGCGGCCGGCGCCGCGGCGGGCTCCCAGCCGTCGAGGACAATGCGCAACTCGGTTACGACCTGCTGCGTCGGCGCGGCCGCCGCCTGCAGCTCGGCCGTCCACTCGTCGCCGGATGGCGAAACGGTCAACGCCTCCAGCCCGCTGGAAAGCCGTGTGAAACAGCAAGTTGCTACTAGCCACACCCCAATTACGGCCGTAGCACGACTCGCGCCTCGCACAGCGCGACCACGAAACGACATGGCGAACCTCCTTGCGCCCAATTCACGGCCATCCTTGGCCTCGGAGCGACACGTGGTCCCGGCGGCCAATTTCGCCGCCGTAGATCACGGGACAACCGGCGCCGTTGCGGCAGGCCAAATCGTCTCAGCCGTCACAACTGTGCCGAACGTCCTCAGTTCGTAATTCGTCGCCTGCCGTCGCCTTCTTAATCAGTCCCTTCCGCATATCCGGATGTTCCGGATTGGACGATTCTCCGGCCCCTGCCGTACGGGGCAGGCGTATGCCCGGACTTTTGTTGCGGGTTGGCGAAAATGGTCCGGTTGTAGCACCTATGGCTGGTGGTCGGCATTTGCCAAAGGCATCGATGGGGTCCGTCGATGCATGTCCATGAGGACGGCGAAGACACTCACGGTGGCTCCGATAGTACAGGACCCCGTGACGCCGGGCAGGTTGGCGCTTTGTCGGTTATGCCGATTAAACGGCGCCTGCTCCCCCCCAGGGTGAACCTCTTGCGTGGGGACTTCCATGGGATTTCCTGGAGTTCCCAATTTGTGGCATGGAGGCCGATTCCAACCATGCAGGTGCGGTGTGTCAGCCCTGCCAACGCACGGAGGCGTTCAAAAAATGACTGTTGCAATTAAATGGAGTGATGTTTTCCGGCTCGCCCTCGCGGCGGCCGCCTGCCTCGCCGTGACCCACTCGGTCGCCGTGGCGCAGTTGTCCGAATGGTTGCCGGAGACCGGCTCGTACTTCACCGATGAATATCGGCCGCTCCGCAGCGGCGAGGCGTCCATCCTCTCGGTAGCCAATCGCGGATCCACTTGCGGCAACCAATACGGTTGCGACGGCAATTGCCAATGCAATAAATGCTGTCAGCCCAGCTGGTCGTGCGTCGCCGGCACGGAAATCACCTTTTTGGTGCCCGAGATCGACGATGGCCGCCTGGATGCGGAAATCTTCGACACCGCGACGATCGGAACCGCAAACACCACTGACTTGGGCATGGACCTCCACGACATGAATTTTGCCCCCCGCGTCTGGCTTGGCGTGCAGCGCGGCTGCTGGGGCTTCGTCGGCCGCTTCTGGTATCTCGATACCTGCGACTCGGCATATGATCCGTTCGAGGCCGACGGCTTCGGCTATTACGCCGACAGTTCGCTCGAGATGCAGACCATCGACCTGGAAGTGACCCGCCAAATGTGCGTGCGGGGAAATGAAGTTACCGGCTCGTTCGGTCTCCGCTATGCCTCGTTCGACCGCGCCGCCAGCCTGAATACCATCGGGCAGTCCGATGTCGATGACGCCATCTACACCACGCATTCGATGTTCCGCCAATTCAATCGCGGCGTCGGTGTGACCAGCGCGCTGTACGGTGAGAGCCCAATTTGCGGCACCTGCGTCTCCTGGTTCTACAACGCCCGCGGCTCGATGCTCTTCCGCACCTCCACCGACACGTTCGCTGAGTCGATCGCCACGGTGGGTGCCGGCGCTGGTCAAGGATCGGCCGTGACGGGCGCTGCGGCCAACCTGGATGAGCCCTGGATGATTGCGGAATTGCAGGTCGGTCTGACCGCCAAACGCCGCCTGGAGTGCTACCCGGCCGATGCGTTTGTCCGTGTGGCCTTCGAGTTCCAGCACTGGAGCGGCGATGAGAGCGAGTCGCGCGCCACATCGGTCGTCGGGCTCGGCGCGCCCCTCGCTCCTACGTCGGCCGCTGTTGCGGATGCCTTTACGGCCGGCCTCGACACCAACCTCTTTGGTCTGTCGATCGGCACCGGACTGTCGTACTAATCGACAACGTGCCGTTCGGCCCCGCGGAGGCGGGCGTTCAAAACCTAAAAGCGCGAAAGACGCCCCGGCACGAAACCTGCCGGGGCGTCTCCTTTTTTATTACACCTTTATTGCACCGAGTTACGCCCGCACCGCTCGACGGAGCCACCCTGCACAGAACACGCTACTCTTGCTCTTGCTCCTGGCAATTCCTCCTTGGTAGAGAGAAGTAACGAGGAACAGAATCAAGCCGACAGCTTCACCGGGCACCTGTAAGCTGTCAATCTGGCTCTCTGACGGCCCTCCCCATAAGAACGGCTCACGAGCTGCGTGCGGTTTTGATACCCCCGCACGGCCCGCTGCACGAAAACTGAACAGCGCAACAAAAAACGCCCCGACACGAGCCGTGTCGGGGCGTCTCTCGTTTCAGCAATGGTCGCAGAGCCGACCGCGCGCCAATAGCGGCTGAATCATCCGCTTAGCGCCGGCCGCCACCACGATGGCCGCCACTATGACCGCCCACCTTCACCGACGAGTGGCCGCCGGCGAACAACACGATCTGTGGGCTACCTCCGCCGTGATTCCCACCGGAGCTGAGGTATGCGGGTCCGTTATTGTTGTCGTGTCCCAGGTCAACCTTCGCACCAATGAAGGAGAGGTGCTTGCCCGAAGCGCTTTCCTTCGTCTTCGAGTAGTAACCGGTCTCCGACTTCAGCTCGAGCTTGGCGTCGGCGCCACCAACTTGGAATTTAACTTCAAATTCCACTTTCGAGTCACCGTAGATGGTGACCCGGTTACCGCTGCTCTTGCTGCTCTTGCGGCCGCCGCGGTAGCCGAAGCCACGCACGTCCATCGCCTCGCCGTCCGACACAACTTGCGCGCCCGAGAGGCCCATCTGGCTCATCTTGGCGGCTGATGGCTGGGCCGCATCGGCCTGCATCGCACAGACCAACATGGCAACCACTGCACACAACACTGTACTCTTGCTCATCACAGATCCTCCATAAAGAAAAAGGTAGTGACCGGAAGTCCCCACAGATTCGTTGGGCGGAGACAGTTGCCAACTCACCCTGTCTTCTCCAAACGCTCTGTAGAACCCAAATCCCACAGGTCGGCATGATAGTACTCCCCTGTCCCCTCGGTCAATAGCTTTTGATTGAAAATTGTGAGAGAGTTCTTAACTGGCAACGCAACCACCACTTCCTCCGCAATCGTCACACTCTGTTCATCCCACGGTCGCCCTTCCGCGTGGCAATTGTGCTTCCGATTTGCGATGTAAAGTATTTGTAAATAACAACTTGTATCGATTCTAAAAAGGCTTTAGGTGAGCGAAGATAGCCGGACTGCGGCGCACGACGCACCTGCCAGCACGACAGGATTTGGATCGAAAGCCGTTCGTCTGGGAGCACATTGGGAGAGAAAAGACCAGCGTTGCTCTGCGGCTCGCTCCGGTCGCAACTGCAGGGATGCGCCTGTTTTCCAGAGTGCCTATTCGCGTCAGAATCGCGCGTAAAGCGATCGCTGTTTGGCGACCAATTCCTGGGACGCGACCGACGTCGCCGTCTGGCCGATCACGTGCGCAACAGCGACCGTAGCTGTAGCAGCGGCGTGGCCGCTGGGTGCCGTAAGTCCGCCCGCGAACAACAGCGTACGCCATCGCCACTAGTCAGATGTCAACAGTGCTCGATACACTCGCAATGAAGCGGCCGAAACCCGAGCTGGTCATCTGGTTCGGTTCCACACGTCACGACCGAAGAATCCGACGGATGCGCCTCAGCTACCAGAAATTCGAACTGCCGCTCAAGCACGTGTTCACGATCTCGCGTGGTTCGGTGGCGGTGCAGGAGACGCTCGTCGTCCAGCTTGCCGCCGACGGGCAATTCGGTTACGGCGAAGCCACCACCAACTCGTTTTACGGCGCGACCGTTCCGAACATGACGGCCGCGATCGAGTCGGTCCGTTCGCTGGTGGAGAGCGGTTCGCCGGACGACCCGCTCGAATTGATTGCCTCCATCGCCCGAGCGCTGCCCAACGAGAAGTATGCGAAGTTCGCGCTGAACGCGCTCGATCAGGCCATTCACGATTTGTGGGGCAAGCTACGCGGCGCGCCGGTATATCAGTTGTGGGGCTTGTCGACCGAGAAAGTGCCGCTCTCGGATTACACGCTCGGCATCGACACGCCGGAGAAGATGGTGCAAAAGCTTCAGGAGATGCCGGGCTGGCCGGTGTACAAGATCAAGCTGGGCACCGCCGACGACCTGGCCATCATTCGCGAGCTGCGCCGGCACACCGATACGCCGTTTCGGGTAGACGCCAACTGCGGCTGGACGGCCGAGCAGACGATCGAATTCGCGCCGGAGCTCCAGTCGCTGGGTGTCGAATTCATCGAGCAGCCGCTGCTGCCGGAGGATATCGACGGGGCGCGGCGGGCGTTCGCCCAGTCGATTTTGCCGCTCATCGCCGACGAGAATTGCGTCACCGAGGAGGACGTCGACCGCTGCGCCGGCTCCTTTCACGGCGTGAACATTAAGCTTGTGAAATGCGGCGGGCTCGCCCCCGCGCGGCGAATGATCGACCGGGCACGCGAACTGGGGATGAAAGTCATGGCCGGCTGTATGACCGAGTCGACCGTCGGCATCTCGGCGCTGGCGCAAATACTGCCCCTGCTGGATTATGTCGACATGGACGGCGCCGTGTTGCTGGCCAGCGACATTGCCACGGGCGCTCGCGTCGAACGGGGCCGATGCGTCTATCCGGCCGTCAACGGGACGGGCGTGGAGCTGATCGGCGGCCCCCTGCCCGCGAGTAAGTAAAGGAGTCTCTCCTGGGTTTATCGCTGTAGGGAACGGCCTCTGTGCCGTTCCGTCGCCTCCGTGCCGTTCCGTCGCCTCTGTGCCGTTCCGTCGGTCGGACGTAAATCGCGGAACGCCGCGGAGGGCGTTCCCTACAGGTTCTTTGAAGCTCCCGGATAGGCTCAAATTATCTCGCGCCGAGGCGCAGAGTTCGCGGAGATTTGGATTTACAATATATCCTTCGCAGTTGCCCGGCCCCGTGCGAAATACTCCGCCTAGTCCTTTCCCACGAGTGAGGATCACCATGCGACACAGCGCATTGAACGTGACGACCGGCAACCGCTTCGCCCTGCTGGCGGCCACGATTCTGCTGTTTGGAGCTTGGCCGTCGTTACTGGCCAAGGAGTCAGGCGACGCCAAGAAGACGCTCGAAAAAGTGCTCGCCCCGGCGATCGAGGCCCATCGCGGCGACGTGGCAATCGCCGTGAAGCACCTCAAAACGGGCGAGGCATTCGAGCACAACGCCACCGAGCCGATGCCCACGGCCAGCCTCATCAAGTTCCCCGTCATGATCGCCGCCTACGACGCCGCCGAGACGGGAAAGCTCTCGCTCGACGAGATGATCGAGCTGAAGAAGGAGGACCAGGTGCCCGGCTCCGGCATCCTAACGGCCCACTTCTCACCGGGGGCAGAGATTTCACTCCGCGACGCGATCCAGCTCATGATGGTCTATTCCGACAACACAGCCACGAACCTCGTGCTCGATGAGCTGGGCCTTGCGGCGACGA
This sequence comes from uncultured Planctomycetaceae bacterium, assembly GCA_964532675.1. Lineage (GTDB taxonomy): Bacteria > Planctomycetota > Planctomycetia > Pirellulales > Lacipirellulaceae > JABDGM01. The sequence goes on along the minus strand of CAZHIV010000205.1, from coordinate 4,814 downwards.
ACGAGCTGATGGACTCGCTCGGGTGTCCGGAAACGCGCATCCATTCGAAAGTCTTTCGCCGCGATACGTCGATCGCGCCCGAGCGGAGCCGAAAGTACGGCCTTGGCAGCACTACGGCCCGCGACATGGTCAAGCTCGCCGAGCGGCTCCACAAGCACAAGCTGGTGAGCGAAAAGGCATCAAAGCAGATGCTCGAGCATATGTTTGCCTGCGACGACGAGCAGAAGGTTCCGCGCTTACTCCCGCGGGGCACCCGCGTGGCCCATAAGACGGGCTCGGTCAACTCTTCGCGCACCGATGCGGGTATCATGGAAACGCCCAGCGGACCCATCGCCTTCTGCATCCTCACGACCAACAACAAGGACCAGCGTTGGACCGAGGACAACGAGGGCGATTTGTTCTGCGCGACGGTCGGCTCGGTCATCTATCAATACTTCAATTCGGAGGGCGACGCGCCGGTCGCCCCCGTCGCCCGGGTATTGCAGATGGGGGCAGACGGCGAGCTGGTCGTCGCGCTGCAGAGGACACTCAACGCGCGGATCAAGCCCTCGCCGGGCATCGGCGTCGATGGCGATTTCGGCCCCGAAACCGATGGCGCGGTCAAACGCTTTCAGAAGCAGGAGGGCCTGGAGCCCACGGGCATTGTCGACGCCGATACGTGGAAAGCGCTCGGCCCGCTCCTCATGGAGGAGCAACCCGCGCCGGAGCCGGCCGTGGTGAAAGCGACGAAGCGCGACAAGTCGCCGTCCGATCCGCTCGCCGGGCCGCCGTTTGTCACTTGCAAGGCCTGGGCCATCATCGACGGCGAATCGGGTGAGCTTTTGGCCGGCGGGCAGCAGGACGAAAAACGCGACCCGGCCAGCACCACGAAGATGATGACCGCTTACCTCGTCACCAGCCTTGCCGAGAAGGACCCCAGCGTGCTGGAAGAAATCGTCACCTTCTCGGAGCGCGCCGATAAGACGTCGGGTTCCACCTCGGCCGTCAAGGCGGGAGAGCGGCTGCCGGTCGGCGAATTGCTATACGGCTTGATGCTACCCTCCGGCAACGACGCTTCGGTCGCCCTGGCCGACCACTTCGGCAAGCGGCTGGCAGACAAAGCCGGAGGCAACGGCGACGAGATCAGTGCATTCGACGGATTCATCCAGGCGATGAACCGCAAGGCCAAGGAGCTCGGCATGGACTCGACGCAGTTCAACAATCCTCACGGGCTTCCGAGTGCCGGTCACCAAACGACGGCCCACGACCTGGCGAAGCTCGCCTTCGCGGCGTTCAAGCAGCCGCTTTACCGCACGATCGTCTCCACGCCGCAGTACGGCACGACGGTCGACTCGGTGACCGGCTATCGGCGCAACGTTGTGTGGAAGAGCACGAATCAACTTTTGGGCATCGAAGGCTACGACGGCATCAAGACGGGCACCACCGGCGCGGCGGGGGCCTGTCTCGTTTCGACCGGCCAGCGAAACGGCCGCCGGCTGATCGTCGCCGTGCTCGGCGCGACCTCGTCCGATGCCCGCTACACCGACACGCGGAACTTGTTCCGCTGGGCCTGGAAGGACTTGCTCGGTATGAACGCCGAGCAGCAAGAGCCCGCCACCACGATTTCGAAAGCCAGCGGATGATCGATCGCCCAACGATAATTCGGTCGGCGGCGTTCGCGATGTTCGCGGCCATGTGGCTGGCGCTCTGTGGCGCCGAGCGTGTCGCTAATGCGGAGGATGCGGTGAAATCGACCGATCGCCCCCCGATCGTGCTCAGCGACGCGGCCCGCGAGCTGCACCGCCGCTCGCTGGTCGTCGACGGCCACAACGACATGCCCTGGGAAGTTCGCAAGCAGGGCGCCTCCGACTTCTCGAAGCTGGACATCAGCCAACCGCAGCCGACGATGCACACCGATATCCCGCGGCTCCGCCAGGGCGGCGTCGGCGCCCAGTTCTGGTCCGTGTGGGTGCCCGTGGAGCTTGGCTACCGCGGCGAAGCGCTGGGGGCGACCCTCGAGCAGATCGAGCTCGTCAAGCAGATGATTGCCCGCTACCCGGAAACGTTCGAGTTGGCCCTCTCGGCCGACGACATTGAGCGGATTCATGCCGAGGGGAAAATCGCCTCGCTCATCGGCGTCGAAGGCGGCCACTGCATCGAGGACTCGCTCTCGGTGCTGGAGAAGCTCTACAACCTCGGCGCCCGCTACATGACGCTTACGCACACCGCCTCGCTCGGCTGGGCCGACTCGGCCACCGACGAGGCCCGCAACGACGGCCTCACGCCCTTCGGCCAGGAGGTCGTGCGCCGCATGAATCGGCTCGGAATGCTGGTCGACCTGTCGCACGTATCGGCGAAAACGATGCACGACGTGCTCGACGTGACGAGCGCGCCGGTGATTTTTTCCCACTCGTCGGCCGTCGCCGTCGCGGATCATCCGCGCAACGTGCCGGACGACGTGCTGAAGCGCCTCCGCGACACGGACGGCATCGTGATGGTCAACTTCTTTTCGGGCTACATCGTGCCCGAAGCGGTGAAAACTGTGTCCGAGGGCATGGAGCTCGAACGCAAGCTGAACGAGCAGAACCTCGATGAAAACAAGATCGCGGCGGAAATGCGGCGCTGGAGAATGCGGAATCCCTATCCGCGCGGCACGATCCACGACCTGTTGGATCACATCGACCATATCGCCAAGGTCGCTGGCGTCGAGCGGGTCGGCCTCGGGTCAGACTACGACGGCGTCAGCGTGCTGCCCACGCAGCTCGACGACGTGAGCTCCTACCCCTACATCACGCAGGGACTGCTCGACCGCGGCTACAGCAAGAAGGAAATTCAAGCCATCCTGGGCGACAACCTGCTGCGCGTCTTCCGGGGAGCGGAAGCCGCAGCCCAGCGCCGGGCGCAATCCGGTGAGTAAACTCTAGAGGCTGCTGCGTTGCTCGACCGCGCTCAATACGATCGGGTCCGCGTGTCGCCGCTCGATCCGGCGACGCTGCGCTGCGACCAGGTCGAGTCGATCGTCAAGAAGATCGCCGACTCGTCCGGCGGCCGGTTGCGCGCCGAAAAGTTTGCCGAGTCGCTCGAAGGCCGGCCCATCTACCTGACCACGCTCGGCACCGGTCCGCGGCGGGTTCTCCTGTGGTCGCAAATGCACGGCGACGAGCCCACACACACGGCCGTCATGCTGGATCTGTTCAGCTATCTTCTCCAACAGCCGGCCCGGCCGCTGGCCGCCGAGATTCTGGCCGGCTGCACGCTGATGTTCATCCCGATGCTCAACCCCGACGGCGCCGAGGCCGGCATCCGGTTCAACGCGCAGGGCATCGACATCAACCGCGATTGGCGCCGGCTGGTCACGCCGGAAGGGCGCGCGCTCTTGCGGGCGGCCAAAACGCTCGAGCCGCAGTTCGGCTTCAATTTGCACAACCAGAACGCCCGTACGAGCGTCGGCCGACCGCCGCGGCCGGCCGCCTTATCGGTCCTTGCGCCGGCCCCCGACGCTTCCCGCAAGGCGTCGCCCTCGATGCAGCTCGCCAAGCAGCTTTGCACCTGCTTCGTCGAAGCGGTGCGGCCCTTCGCCGCCGGCATGATCTCGCGATACGACGACACCTACGAGCCCCGCGCGTTCGGCGACGGCATTCAATCGCTGGGCATCGCCACGATGCTGGTGGAAGCGGGCGGGTGGCCCGAGGCCGACCCGGAGCCGATGACGCGGCTGCACTTCCACGGCATGCTGGCCACGCTCCACGCCATCGCCACGGACAAGTACCGCGAGGCCGACGCCCAGATTTACGAAGACCTGCCGGAGTCGAACTCGACACGGCTCAACGATTGTCTCCTTTCGAAAGCCAACGTCCTCGACACCAAGGTCGCGCAGCCCTTCGTGGCCGACGTCGTAATCGATCAATCGCACACGGCCCGACTGGCGGCGACCGCCAGCCGCGACGGCAAGGTCGTCGACATCGGCGACTTGCCTTCGGTGCCGGCAAAGCTCGTGATCGGCGCCGGCGACTCGCTGGTCGTGCCGGGGCAGTTTACGTTCGTGGAGGATTGCAAGCCGGGCGCCAAGCTGGATGACGGCCGAATCGCCGACCTGTTGGCGAAGGGCACGACGACCGCGATCGGCGTGGTCGATCTGGCCGATCGCGAGGCGATCGACGCCCTATCGGCGCCGCAGTCGCTCCCGTTCAACTGGGCGTTCGTCGGCAACGCGGATACGCTGGGCCGGCTGAAGGACAGCGACTTGGTCGAACGCATCGCCATCGCGGCCGCCAACGGCCTCGTGGCGGTGGTTAGTGCGGGCACCGACGAAACGTTGTGGCGCAACGTGAGCCAGTTCGCCTTGCCGCTCATCAAGCCGAGGCAACTGCCGCGACATGCCGCCGGTTCGTATCGCGAAATGGCGCAGCAAACCTGGAACACTGCGACCGCATTGAAGCAGCAATCCAACCGCGGCCGCGTCAACCGCGAGTATCTTGCCGACTTGCTGTTCTTCGACGGCGTGCCGGCCGGCGATTCGGCCTCACCGGTCGCCTGGCAAAAGCTCCAGCGCGTGATGGTCGCCGGCGAGACGGTCTGGCACAACGGCAAACGGGCCGGCGGCTCGCCGGGCGTTCAACTCAGGCGAAGCTGATCGCAGAGACGGTAGTTCCGATGCTCAACAAGGTTTGGTTCTGGCTGCTTTGCATCGGTGTCGTTTACGGTTTCGCGCGAGGTTCGTACGAGACCGTGTTCCTGGCGGATGCGGCGGCCGACCGCGAAGCGCCCGTCGAGCCGCCAGAGTCGACGGACGAAGCGGCTGAGCCGGAGGAGAACGGCATCGGCGCGATGGGCAA
>CAZHIV010000204.1:0-4010 GCA_964532675.1 uncultured Planctomycetaceae bacterium | reverse complement strand
GGGCGAGTACGAGTTCACGGCCCTCCCGCCGGGGATCTACCAGGTCCGCGAGCACCAGCCGACGGAGTACTACGATGGCGGCGAGCGGATTGGCACGCTCGGCGGCGCCAGCCACGACGTGGGGGAGGTGTTCAGCTTCTTCACGGGCATCAACGTGGGGTCCGACCAGCACGGCATCCAGTACGACTTCTGCGAAAAGGTGGGCGTGACGATCTCCGGCTACGTGTACCACGACCGCTCGAACGACGGCGTATTCAACCGCCCGACGGAAGAAGGCATCGGCGGTGTGGTCTTGAAGCTGCTCGATGCCACCGGCACCGACACGGGATTGCGAGCCACGACCAGCGCCGACGGCTATTACGAATTCACGAACCTGCGGGCCGGCACGTACGCCGTGATGGAGGTCCATCCGGCCGGCTGGCTGGACGGCATCGACACGCCGGGCAATCTGGGCGGCGTGGCCGACGTTTCGCCGCCCGGCGATATGCTCAGCGAGATTACGATCAACTGGGGCCAGACGGGTCTCGAGTACAACTTCGGCGAGCTGTTGCCGGGCTCGATCCGCGGCCGCGTCCATGCTCACACCGGGCCGGACTGCGATTTCGACAATCCGGAAGTGCTCCTCGAAGGCGTGCGGATCGACTTACTGGATGCAAGCGGCAACGTGATCGCAACGACCTTTACAAATGCCGATGGCGAATACGAATTTACCGATCTGGGTCTCGGCACCTACGGCGTTCGCGAGCATCAGCCGACCACGACCTTCGACGGCGGCGAGCGCATCGGAACGGCCGGCGGCTCCAAGCACGACGTGCCCGGCGTGTACAGTGTCTTCACCGGCATCAACATTAGCTCCGATTTACATGCCATCCAGTACGACTTCTGCGAACAGTTGCCCGCGTCGATCTCCGGCTTTGTGTTCATCGACGGGCCGCCGATTCCGGTGCAAGAGGGACAGACGCTGACGCCGCAACAGATTGCGGCGGTGCGCAACGGCATCCGCACGGCCGACGATACGCCGCTGCCGGGCGTCGTCATGGAACTGCGGCAGGGGGTGTCCGGTGATCCGATCTTTGTGCATCAGGCGCTGGATGGTCACTATGCCGGTGGTCCGGACGACCCAATTCGCGTGGTGACGCGTGCCAACGGGTACTATGAATTCACCGGCTTGCCAGCGGGAACGTACGCGGTCGTGCAGATCCAGCCGGAGGGAGTAATCGATAACCTGGATCACCCCGGCACGCTGGGCGGGTTTGCGGTGAATCCGCCGGGGCTGCCTGTGAGCCAGAGCGGCATCCCGTCGCCGGGCGTGCAGGCCAACATGGAGCAGTTTCGGACGCAGTTCGGCGAAAACGTGATCATGCGGATTCCGCTGCCCGCGGGCGAGCATTCGCAGAACAATAACTTCAGCGAAGTGCTCACGGAGCTCGGTCCGCCGCCGCCACCGCCGGAGTTGCCGCCCGACACTCCCGACCCGCCGCCGGCGCCGCCGGTGTTCGGCCCGCCGGGTGTGCCATACGTGCCGCCGTTGGTGCTGGCGCCGATCCCGCCGACGACTCCCGCGCCGGAGATTTTCGGCGGCTCGAGCCAGGCGCTCGGCTTCACGTGGCATTTGAGCGTCGTGAACGCCGGCTGGCCGCGGAGCATCGCGCCCGCCAACGTCCGGTTCCAACTCGCAGCCACGCAAATCGACGTGGCCGCCTGGACGACAATCGCCCTCAACCAGGGACAGTGGACGCTGGCGAAGGTCGACAACAACATGGTTGTCGTGCTGCGCGAGGCAACGTTCGGCCGGGCTGACGCCTGGCCGGTGACGGGCGATTTCAACGGCGATGGCGTGACGGACATCGGCGTCTTCATCGACGGCCAGTGGTTCCTGGATCTCAACGGCAACGGCGTGTGGGACGAGGGCGACTTGTGGGCCCAGCTCGGCGGTCAAGAAGACTTGCCGGTCACGGGCGACTGGGACGGCGACGGCAAGACGGACATCGGCATCTTCGGCCCGGCGTGGCCGCGCGATCCGTGGGCCATTTCCCGCGAGCCGGGCCTGCCGGACGCCGATAATTTCCCGACGCGGCCCGCCGGCAAGATGAAGAACATGCCGCCCACCGCGGACGAAGCGACCGACGGCGCGCGGCTGTTGAAGCGCACGGTGCGCGGCAAGAGCCGAGCCGACCTCATCGACCACGTGTTCCACTACGGTGCGCCGAACGACGTGCCCGTGACGGGCGACTGGAACGGCGACGGCATCCGGCAGATCGGCGTGTTCCGCGACGGCCGGTGGATACTGGACTCCGACGGCGACGGCCGATTCACCGAGGTCGATACCGTCGCCGAGTTCGGCCAGGCGGGCGACCTGCCGGTCGTCGGCGACTTCAACGGCGACGGCATCGACGAGATCGGCGTGTTCCGCGCCGGCCAATGGCTCATCGACACGAACCGCAACTTCGAACTCGACGCGACCGACATGGTGTTCGAGCTGGGCGGCGCGGGCGACGTGCCGGTGGTCGGCGATTGGAACGACGACGGAACCGACGACCCGGGCATTTACCAGCCTGGGGCGACGACCGACCGCCTGACGCGCCGGGCGGGCTAATCGCCTGCGTGGCCATGCGTCTCACGTCGCGCTGCTGAGCACGCGCACGCTCGGTCGATCGGCGGGGGTAGGCTCACGCACGCTCGTCTCAGGAATAGTGACGACGGCAACTGTTCGGCCGGTCATGTCGAAGAACTCAACGCTGTATCCGGTCTCGCGAACGCCAGGCACGACGTGCTCTTCGACGACCGTCCCGATGTCACCGGCGTGCAATCCTTCGTCGGGTATATCGACCCTAAGGATAACGGGTTGATACAACTTCAGTCCCATGGTGTTACTCCGGATACATTGTAATCAATCGGGGTACATTCGTCCCAAGATCAATTTGCCAAACAGTGCGAAAAACGGCGGAGTCACCGGACGGACCGCGAATCGGAGCCACTATTCCATAACGCCTACCCCACGTCGTCAGGGTGGTTGCGACCACATCCTCCGACAGGTGCATACTTCGGATATCGCTGTCGAGTCGTCGCCAATTGGCGGCCGAATATCCCAGCGATATGAGAAGACGGGCTTTCGAACCGCCGTGCGGATGATCGACGTCCAGAAGATAGTCGACGATCTTTGCACGATCGATAATTGCGTTTACGGCATTTGGCAGCGTCATAAGCGGCGGGCTGCGGTTTTATGCGTCGACTATGAGCTCTTCAGCTTTTCGATCTCCGCTTCGGCGGCCGCAAGCTCGGATTCGAGCTGCTGGACCTCGCGCGGGTCGTCCATCTGCTGGCGCGCGCCGGCCAGGCGCGGCTTCAGGTCGCCGATTTTCTTACGCAGCAGCTCGATGCGTTTTTTGGCTTTTTTGTCCATGGAAGTGGCGGCGCTGGGAACTTTTCGCTTACTGGTCGCTGAAGCGACGAGTCCCTGGAGAATGGTTTTAGGGGGCGATGAGCGTGGGGCCGGGAGCGGCGTCGACCTTGGGAGTGCGCGGATACGTGCGGAGAACGCTGCCCAGCGCGACGGTGAGAACGCCGAGGATCAAGCAGGCGGTGAGCCAGAAGCGCATCTTTTGGCGCAGCGAGTGGGCGGCGGCCGAGCGGCCGGCCAGGAGCGCGGCGAGAAAGAACACGGCAAGAGCGAGCACCATCTTGATGCCGGCGACCATGTGGTACGACGAGGCGAGCCGCTCGTGCAGGTTGATCATTTGCAGGTAGTTCCACAACCCGGTGACGAGCAATAGCAGCGTGGCGATGCCGGTCCACATGGCCCACGCGGCGCGCCGGCCGCCGTAGAGTTGATCGACTTCGTCGGGCGAACCCTCCCCTAGCCCCTCCCTAGGAGGGAGGGGTGTGAGGATGGCGCGGATGTAGAACAGGCCGCCCACCAGGATGATAGCGCCCAGAATGTGCAAGATGCGGGAGAGCAGCATCAGCCAATAGACGCTATCCAACCGGGGGGCCGTTTGTTGCGCGAACGG
>CAZHIV010000203.1:0-2669 GCA_964532675.1 uncultured Planctomycetaceae bacterium | reverse complement strand
GGGCCTAGTCTGTTTGGGCCCCAGTTTTATTTATAAATTTTGCCGGCTTAATAGGGCGGGGGGCCGCGTGCCGCGATCCGGTGGGGCGGCGCCCCCACCGCGGCAACGCCGAGCGGCCGTTCCAGCAAATTACTACGCGTGCTGATTGTGGACGACTATCGTGCCTCGGCCGATACGATGTCCAGTCTGGTTAGCGCCTGGGGACACGATGTCAGGCGGGCCTACGACGGAACTACCGCTCTGGCACTGGCCGCCGCGTTCCGGCCCGACGTCCTGCTGCTCGACATTATTATGCCGGGAATGAGTGGACTTGAGCTAACACGGCAAGTGAGGCGACAAGCTCGTTTGAATGACTGCCTTGTGATCGCAGTTACGGGTCGCACCGACGCGGGACACCGGCTGCAATGCGAGGAGGCAGGAATCGACCCGTTTCTCATCAAGCCCGTCGACCTTTCGTTCCTGCAAACGCTGCTGAGGGTGGAATCCGAATACCGATTGCGGTCACGGCCGGTCGCGGCAACGAATAGCGATCTTTTTTACAATGTTGAAACAGCTGGCGGCCCCGAATTCGCCTAGGTCGACGCAATTGCCTTGCCGCGTGTGCAAGCAACCGTCGCCTCCTAAATCGGATGTTAAACATGTTGGTTCTAGCCAGGAAGAGACAAGAAGCGGTGGTGATCAGCGGGATCAGCGGATCCGAGCAATTGCTCAAAGTCACGGTGCTCGAGGTTCGCGGTGGCAGCGTCAAACTGGGCTTCGAGGCCGGCGACGAGGTGCCGATTCATCGCGCGGAAGTGTGGGAGCGCATCCGCGCCGAGAATCAGACACCCGATACGAAGCCGATTGTCCCACGGCAAAAGGATTCGGTGCCATACATCGACTGAGTTCCAATGAACCAATGAAGACTATGACCGGCGCGGGCCTGATTGTGATTCGTGAATGTTGTTTTGAGTTGTCAAGTGAATGTCCTGACGGCACGGCGCCAGACGGGCCAACCACCTTTTTATTGGAGGAACTTACCATGTTACAGTTAGCCATTGCTTGCCTGCTGATCGCACTTGTCGCTGCCGTGTTGGGGTTTGGAGGGATTGCCGGTTCCTTCGTGGGAGTAGCGAAGATCCTGTTCGTTGTCTTCATCATTCTCGCGGTGCTGTCTTTCCTTTTTGGAGGCGGGCTGCGCAGAGGCGGCGTCTAGAGCCCATAAATAGCTTGTCTTTGACACTATTTCTGGAGCGCCGGGTGCTGGCCACGAACCAGTACCTGGCGTGTTGATACAGAAAAATTGGGTTGAAACAGATCAGATTAGTCACTTTTTGCGGAGTACAAAACCAATGAACGTTTTTCACATGATTCGCTGGTGCACGGTCACCGCATTGGTGGCCGTTGGCGCAACGATTGGATTGAACCAGCACGTTGCGGCACAGCAATCACTGCCAACACCACAGCAACAGGCGTCGGCCGTTGGTCAGGACGGCGTGGAAGTGCTCACGCGCGGTCCGCTGCACGAAGCATTTGCCGAAACAATCACTTTCGATCCCGAGCCGGGCCTCGTGGCGCCCAAAGCGCCGTCGGCCGCCATCGAAGAAGTGCCGCCGCAACAACGACCTGCGGGAGAAAACCTAACGTGGATTCCGGGCTATTGGGCCTGGGATGATGAGCGCAACGACTTCCTGTGGGTCAGCGGCATCTGGCGCGCCTTGCCGCCAGATCGCCAGTGGGTGCCTGGGTATTGGGGCCAGACCCGGGAAGGTTTTCAATGGACGTCGGGATACTGGGCCGATGCAGCGGCCAGCGAGATTGACTACCTACCCGAGCCGCCGGCATCGGTCGAGGCTGGTCCCAATCTTGCCGCCCCTTCGGCGGACCATATTTGGTTGCCGGGCTGTTGGGTTTGGCAGCAGAACCGCTACGCATGGCGGCCTGGATACTGGACGATAGGGCATCAAGACTGGGTTTGGGTGCCCGACCATTACGTGTGGACGCCGAGCGGTTATGTCTTCGTCGACGGCTACTACGACTACTCGGTTCCGCGTCGCGGCATCGTGTTTGCGCCGGTCTATTTTAGTGCGGGCCTCTACACGCAGCGCGGTTTCTCGTACTCGCCTTCGACGGTGATCAACCCGGGCGTGTTCCTCAGCCACCTGTTTTTGCGACCCCGCTATGGCCATTACTACTTCGGTGATTACTACGGTTCCAACTACAGGAGTGCAGGGTATTCCCCATGGTTCTCGTTCCACTCCAGTCGCCGCGGCTACGATCCGATCTACACCAACGAGCGTTGGCAGCATCGGCACGACCGCGATTGGGAGCAACGCGCGAAGGCCACCTTCCGGAGCTTACGCGACAACGAAGACGCCCGGCCGCCGCGCACCTGGGCCGCCCAAAGGGAACTCGCCAGGCGTGGGAAAGACTCCAACAGACGGAGCATCGAGGTGGCCGCGCCGCTCGAGGAGCTGGCCCGGAAAAAAGACAGTCCGTTCCGGTTACAACCGGTGGACCAGCAAGAACAACAACGGTTTGGCCAGCGTGGGCAAGAGTACCGCAAGTACCGCCAGCAGCGGCAACAGCTAGAAGCCAGTGCGGCGCGCACGCCAGGCGAAGATGCTACCGCCACAGCCGCGCCGGCACGACGGCCACTTCCCAGGTCTCCTTTTGTGGCGACGCCCGTC
>CAZHIV010000202.1:0-6258 GCA_964532675.1 uncultured Planctomycetaceae bacterium | reverse complement strand
GGGCGTTCATCCAGTCGCGGCGGTGGCGGCTGGCGATGCAAAACGCCTCCTCGGCGGTCAGGTCCACCGGCTCAAATGTAATCGCATCCAGCCGAGCCCGCGCTTGCAGCAGCGACAGCTCCAGCAGCGCGCCCGAGAGCTCGGTCAGCGCGCTGGTGAGCTGCGCGCGGTGCTGGGCCGGCGGCAGCGAGACCTCGCCGGTCAGCGCATCGATCCGGGCCCACGCCGCGGCCATCCTCTGGGCCAGCGCGGCGAGCTCCACCTCGATCGCCGCCACCCGCTGGTCCAGCCGCTCGATGCTCAGCAGGTCGGGATCGAGTTCGACCTCGCGGGCCTCGTCGCGCTCGGCCAGCCGCCGCAGCGTAGAACGCCGTTCCGGGAGCGCTTCCTCCAGCCTCGCGAGGTCCTCTTCCGCAGCCCCGAACCGTTCCTGCGACGCGGCCCGCAGCTCGCGGCTTCGCCGCACGAGCGAGGCAAAGTCGGTCGACTCCACTTCCATTTCCGCGTCCGGCGGCGATTCTTGCGGCAACGCCAGCCCTTCGCCGCCCTCACGCAAAACCGTCAGCACGTCGGTCACTTGAATCTGTAGCGTCGCAAGGGCGGGATCCAAGAGTTGGAAATGGTCCAGCATCGGGTCCGCCAATTCGATTTCCAAGTCCGGCGGCAGACCGTGCTGCAGCTTGAAATTGTCCAGCGCCGATTCATATCCGGCCTCGGAGTTTAGCAACTGGCTTTGCGCGTTGTAGAGCGCCTGACGGGCCAGGTCGACCTGAAAACGGTCGATCCGCCCGGCGTCGTAGGCGGCCTGTAGCTGCTCCAAGCTGTCGCTTAGCGCGGCGATGTTCGCGTACTGGTTCTGGATCACCTGCGCCGTCTGCAAGAGGCCAATGTAACCGCCCGCCTGCTGGGCACCGGCGCCGCCGGTGAAGCCGAAACCTTGGCCGCCAAATCCGCCGCCGAAGCCGCCCACCTGCCCGAAGCCGCCCGCGCCCACGCCGGCGAAACCTTCCAAGCCGCTGCCGCCGAAGAATCCGCCCCGCCGGTTCGGGCCCGACCCCGTGTCGCCGCCAGTCACCACGTTCAAATAGAAACCTTGGCGATATTGTTCCATCTGCCGCACGTTCGCCAGCAGCGCCCGCTCGGCAATCGTCAACCGCTCGAGTACGCGGATGCGTCCGCCCGCGCGCAGCAGCGGCTGCACCAGATTGAAATCGATCAGCGTCATGCTGGAGTACTCATTCGGCCCGGCGAACTGCCACATCAGCGAGTTCGCGAAGCCCACCATCAGCTCGCCGCCCGTGGCGGTCAGCTTTTGCACTTGAAAGTTCAACGGCTGCACTTCCAGCACGCTGGAGCCGGCGAACGTCCCGGCGCGCGTCGGCCCTTCGTTCGTGAAGAAGATCGACGAGTTGCCGAAGTACTGGGCATCGAACCGGAACCGTTCGAACGTCACGTCCAACCCGGAAAGATACAGCGTCTCCAACTGCTGCTGATAGTTCGGCGAGTTGATAAGCGCCAGTTGCACGGCCCCCGTCAGGTCGAGCACGACGTTCCCGTCTTCGTCCCGGGGCAGGTAATTCTCCCACGTGGGATTCTCGACGTAGGGCGTCTTGCCCATGTGGTTCCAACAGGGCGAGCCCGGCTTGCAATCCACGCAGAGCATCAATTTGTGTGAGGCCGGGTCGTCCGGCGGCATCGGCGGGCAATCGGGATTGTTTGGGTCGTACATCCGCGAGCGCGGATCGACTTCTATGCGAAACTCGCCTGGCGCGCTGCCGATCGCCACCGCCTTCTGGTCGATGACGCAGTTCACGTCCCGGTCCGCCTGGCGGCGATAATGGGCCCGCGTACAACCGAACGTCGATACGACTAGCGCCAGTGCGGCCAGCACAAGCAGCAAGCGGCGAGCTTCTGGAATCGAACCGAGCGGAACCCCATACCGGAGCGACGTCGGGGAGCTTGGTTTCATGCCGCGGCCTCCCGTGCCGGATGGGCGCTTTCGCTTTCACATTCAGGAATCTCGCCGCATCGCAACTGCGCAGCCGCGTAGAGCATTTGATCGATCAATTTGCGGCCGCCGGCTGAGAGCTGCCATAGGTGCCGGCGGCGGTCGCCCGCCACGCTCTGTTTCAGAATCAATAGCCGCGACCGCAGCCGCTCGACGGTCGAACTAACCTGCGCCGGCGAAAACCCCAACTCCCCAGCCAGGGTCGTCTGGTCGCGTCCCACATCGGCAGCCGAACGAAGCTGCCAGAGCACCTGGAACTCGGCTTCGCTCAGCTCGAACCGCCTGGTCCATTCGGCCAGCTCTCGCGCAGCACGCCGCCCGTTGACGGCCGACCTGCACAGCCGCGCCACGTTTTCGATCACGCTCTCGCTCGCCGGCCAGACGCCGTCGACGGCGAGAAGCGCTCGCGCATTTCCGTTAGGTGCTGTCAACGCTAGCCGTCCTTGGCAAGCATGTGAGGAGAAATCAACGACAAGCAAGCCGCGCCCGCAGTTGCCCTAGCCGGCAGCCGCTCGGCGCAGCGGGACCCGTTCAGGTACGAACGGTTCACCTATGCATTTTTCGGAACAAGAACGTTCAAACTTGAACAATTGCAGCCCTGCAAGCACCGCGGCGACTATTGCGCACCGACAAGCCGAACGTAACCGCAACCACTAGCAGGAGCAGCAGGCTCGACGGCTCCGGGATGACCGTGATGCTCGTGACGATCACGAGCTCGTCGTCGGTGGCCGGCAGGCCGTCGAAGTCTCGCAGCGGTATCTCACCACAACAGGCGTAGGGCGGATCCAGATCGTAAACCGGCAGCGCCGCAATGGCATCGACGACCTGCATGCCGTTTCCGACCACCAATCCGAACGCCGTAAAATCCGGGTCGAGGAATGAATTGTCGTCCAGGTTGAAGTACCATTGGCTGGTGGCGCTATTCGGTGCGGCCGTTTTCGCCATGGCGATGGTTCCCCGCACGTTCGAAAGCAGAGGCTCGTCCGGAATCGGGGGGTCGGTTGGTATGTGGTTGAAGTCGGTCGTGTAGCCGCCGCCCTGGATGATAAACGTCGGCACCGAGCGGTGGATGATCGTGTTGTCGTAGTCGCCGTCCTCCACATAATTCAGAAAGTTTTGCACGGTGGTGGGCGCAAACGGCGGCAGCAGTTGGACGTCGAATGATCCCATCACTGTGTCGAACCGAACCACCTGCGCCGTCGCTGGCCGCACGAATCCACAGAGCGCGACAATAGAGGCCGGAATAATCGCGTAAGGCAACAATGAACATCGAGTCATTAGCGTTCTCCTTCAATTAGCGTGAGCCTGATGCCCCACGCGGTGCGGGATGGTTTCTGGACAGACAACTGCTCGTGATGTCAGTAACGCTGGGTCTCACGGAATGCAATGGAATTAATGATTGCGGCTCACGAAAGCCGACGGCGCCCTGCGCCTCCGAAAAGCGCCACGAGGCCGAGTGAAGCCAGCAGAATGCTCGACGGCTCGGGAACCAGCGTACCCATCTTGGCCAGCACGCTGTAACCTAGCCAAGTGCCGGTATATGCGTCTGGGGTGGAAAAATCCCTGACGTAAAGGTACCAATCACCGGCGGGGACTTCTCCCCAAAATGCGTTGGTCACGAACGTCCAATCGATCGTGTCAAAGCTGTCTGCTCCGTTAAAATACATGAGTTGGCTAAACATCCCGCTCGGCGAGAGGAGAAACGCCTCCACCTCGCCGCGCCACGTATGATCGATGTTGAGATGGATTTCGATCTCCTCGAGCGGGTCTTGTCCCGTCAGCGTGAAGGTCTCGAATATCCCAAACGGATCAGCGTCGGGAATGTCTCGGTTGACAAATTGGAAATCGATGCTCTCCGTAGCGAGCGGGGTCACTCCCGAATAGCGCACCGCTTGCTGCGTAAACGCGTCAGCATCGATCAGGCCGAAGCCGTAGTTCGGATTGAAGTTATAGCCGGCACCGTTGGTCTGCCAGAAACCTGTATAGGTGTTGTCCGACGGATCGACGACAACACTAGTTCGTGCCAACAGATGCTTGGCAAATCGGGTGTCGAGATCGGGCTGGGCCTCTTTGCCCAGCGCCATGATGCCGGCGACGAGCGGAGCAGCCGATGAAGTGCCGCTGAATGTCGACGTGTAATCGAGGTCTGGGAATCCGTCTCCATCCGAGTCGTCCGCCGCGTAATTGTAGCCACCTGTCGCTTCATCACCGCCCGTCCGGTCAGTGGTCGTGATATTGAGCAGGTTGTCGTCGCCCGACGGAGCAGTGACCCACACATTGGCGCCCCAATCGCTGTAGCTTGTAAAAATTCCATTGCTGCCCAGCGCGGCTACTGGGATCGTCTCTTGGATGCTCAGCGTATGCTTCGTGTTGGCGTCCGCGCTCCACGCTGAATCAATGTCAGAATCGAATATTCCATTGTCATTGATGTCGAAGTAACAACTGCCGCCGAGTGGGTCGTGGCATGACCGCTCATTGCCCGCGGCAAATATGTGAATCGTGCCTGCATTATGAGACGTCACTAAGGCATTGACATGCGCCGGGAGAGTCTCGTACGGACTACGGATTCCGTAACTGTGGTTCTTAATCTTGATGCTTGTGTCAGCGCCGCTACTGTGATACAGCGTGGCATCGACGAATTTCGGATCATCCAGACCAGTTCCAGATGAGAAATCGACACGCAGTCCAGCCAAATTCGCGTGCGGCGCAGCACCTGTCACGCCGATACCGTTCCCGCCGCGGGCAACCGCCACGCCGGCCACGGCTGTCCCGTGATTCTCAAAGTCAAAGGCGGGACTCGGATCGGGGTCGTCATCCACAAAGTCGTAACTGTCGGCCGCCACATAATTGGGACTCAAATCGGCGTGCGTGTGCTCGATTCCCTCATCGATGATCCCGATCGTGACACCCTGGCCCGTGAGGCCTCGGCTCCAGGCGCCGGCGATGTTGACGTCGTAGACTGCGCCGGAGGTTTGGGTATCGAGGTGCCACTGGCCGGGAAAGCCCACTGGATTCCCTGTGGCGTAATAAGGGTCATTCGGCGTGAACGAATAAAGAACGGCGGCTGTGGGTTTCCAACCCTCGGGAACACTCACCGGCGCAGCTGACTGCATGATTTCGTCCACAGAGAGCAGCGGCCGCCGACCAAGGAACTGCTCAATTCCGCCAGGAACGTCGGCCAAAGCGAAGGCGGAGAGGTTGAAAAGACCGGCCGCCGAGAAGAGCGCGATCCTCAGAAAGCGCCAACGGTCAGCCGAGACGGGGGCGATTAGGGATGAGAGAATCGGCCTCATTAGCTTCTTCCTATTGAGATTAGATTGCCTAAGCTATCTATTTACCGCCGCTTCACCCTTATATCAGGCGATTGCGACAAGTCAACCAGTTTCTCGTTAGAATACTCAGTTTTTTTTCGGGGCGGCTGTCCGCTTCTCTAACCCGGAGTAAGGGCGGATGAGACCACCTCGCGAAACGGGGAGGCAATCAGGAAAGCATCGTAAAGATGCTGCAGCAGAGTGCGCCCGCTACTTTACGCCCGACGGGTCGCGGAAGCGGTAGCCGATACCGCGGACCGTTTCCACCAGCACGGCGTGCGGGCCCAGCTTTTTGCGCAGCGAGCGGATGTGCACGTCGATTGTCCGCTCCAGCACCAGCGAATCGCCGCCCAGCGCGGCATCGATGAGCTCCGAACGGGAAAAGACCCGGCCCGGTTGGCGGACCAGCGCTTCCAACAGGCCGAATTCGCTGGGGGTCAGATCGAGCGGCCTGTCTTCAACCGTTACGCGATGCCGCTCGCGATCGACCATCACGCCCTGGCTGACGAGCACGTTGCCGGCGGCGGCCGTGCCGTCGCGCCGGCGCAGCAGCGCGCGAATGCGCTCCAGCAGCACCTTCACGCTGAACGGCTTGGCGACGTAGTCGTCGGTGCCCACCGAGAAGCCCACGACCTCGTCGGTCTCTTCGGTCTTGGCCGTCAGCATCAGCACCAGAATATGCCGCGTCACGGGGTCGGCCCGCAGCCGGCGGCAGATTTCCAGGCCATCCACCAGGGGTAACATGAGGTCCAGCACCACGAGATCCGGCGAGCGGAGCTTGGCCTGCTGCAGGCCGTCCTGGCCGTTATTGGCCACCAGCGTCTGATAGCCGTCCTGCCGCAGGTTATATTCCAGCACTTCGGCCAGCGAGCGATCGTCTTCGACGATTAAAATCTGTGCCTTGCCCATGAGCAATCTGTCAAACGGCCGGATGCAGGT
>CAZHIV010000201.1:0-4304 GCA_964532675.1 uncultured Planctomycetaceae bacterium | reverse complement strand
CTGGTGTTTTTCATTGTGCATTGAACATTTTGCATTCCTCTCCTCCGCGTTTGCGTGGTAGTTAGTCCTTCCGATGACGACACGAAAACACCCGCCGGTAACAGATTCGGCCTGGTTTTGGGCGCTCTTGTTTTCGGTGTTTGGTTTGATATTGCTGTTTGTATTCAGCCCGAAGTATCACGATTTGCAGTCAATGCGCGAGCGTCGCTATCAGGCGCGCGATCGCATCGCGGCGGAGCAATCGGGCGGAAATAATTTGCCGCAGGGCGACCGAATCAACGAGGGCGAGGAGCGACGCGACTTTGCCTCGGCCGAGCAGACGTTGATTCCGCTGTGGCCGCTGGCCGTTGTCTTGTCTGGCGTGGTGATCGTGGCCGCGATCATGCTTTATCGAGGCCGCCATCGCGCCGCGTCGCTCGCCGATGAAAGTCCGCCGGCATGAACTGGCTCGCCGAAAACGCGCTGCCGATCTGGATGGGCGGGGCCGTCGCGCTCACGATGGCGCTAGTCGTGTATTCGCAGACCCGCTCCGGCAAGGCGCTGGCGAGCGTCGGCGTGGTGGTCGCGATGACGGCCGCGCTGCTGGCGGCCGAGTGGTTCATGGAGACGCCGCGCGAGGCGGTCGAGCGAAGCCTCTACGAGTTGGCGGCTGCGGTGGAATCCAACGACGTGCAGGCAGCGCTGGCATTTCTCGCGCCCACGGCCGACGCCCAGATTCGCAAGGACGTCGAGACGCTGATGCCGCTGGTGGACATCGAGCGGGCCCGCGTGATTGGCACGCCACAGATCGACGTCGGCGCGGGCGATCCGCCCGCCACGGCCACCGTCGAGTGCCGCGGCGTCATCATCGCCACCGTCCGGCAAAGCGGCATGAAGGGCGGCCAGGAAGACCGGCTCACGCTGAACTGGGTCCGAGAAGGCGACCGCTGGCTCGTGGAGAGCTACACCGCTGAGCGCAACTGGCACCGCGCGGTCGGAAGATGATTTCCCTGACCATCCTTACGCAGTTCTTTCGTCCTCTTAGCGGCGACCGCGGCCGCCGTCGTGATAGGGATGGGGCCAGCCGTGCGCCGGTCCGCCGAAACCAGGAACCCCGTAGCCGGGGAACCCATAGCCAGGATTGGCGAAGCCGCCGCCATGTCCCCAGGGACCGCCGTTCCACGAGCCGCCGGTCCAGGGCCCGCCGTAGCCGGGACCCTGGTTGTAATACCCGCCCGAAAGGATCGATTCCTTCCAGGCGTCGTGGAACCGTTCCCACTCGGCGTCGATGCCGCCGCGGCCGTTGCCCCAGGCCTGCACTTCGTAGTACGTGTCGACCGAGCCGTCGGCGCCGCGCAGGTTCGTGCGCGAGCGGCGATAGCGGCTGGTGACGTTCCGCTCATCCTCCAGCGGCTCGACGGGCGGCGTGCGCATGTACTGCGCCACGCGGGCACCCGTATATGGGTCGTGCGTGTACGTGCCGCGGCGAAAGACCCAGCTTGGCTCCTGCTCTGCGATGAAGAACTCAATAGCGCACGGTGCTTCCGGCGGGCAAGGAACTTCGGCCGCCCGCGCTACAGGGCATGCCACACTGAAGAGCGCGCCGATCGCGAGCGCGGCGCGGCGCAACGGGGAGGGGAGATTCATCGGAGGGGCCTTCGTCTGCGGAGAAGAGGGGGGAGCCGGCACGGCAGACCTGCCTGCCAACTCCATTGTAATCAGGCGAGCCCCCACTCAAGCGCCGCCCGGCACGCGCGCCGCCGACGCTACACGTCGCCCTGTAGGGCCGGTAACGAATATGCGGATTCGCGGCCGGCGCCGCCGGCTATTGGATCGCGTTCGGCTGGCCGCCGCCGCGGTTGATCATCTTGAGCTCGAGCGGCGTCTGGGGGTCGTAATAGTACTCCCAGCCTTCGGGCAGCTCGGGCAGGGCGGTGGCCGGCTCGTTTGGCTCGATGACCTTCTCCATGAACTCTTCCTGCGTCTTGGGGTACCGGCCGTGCTCGGCCTCGTACAGCCGGGTGGCGTGCAGGATATTGTTCAAGATGATTTGATGCTCGGCCCAGAAGCGCTGGCCGGTGACGATGCTCAAATATCCGCCACCCTCCAGCGTGCGGCCTCTTTTCGGGCTGTGCGACGTGACGACCTCGATCTGCGGCTCGGGCGGCTTGGCCGCCTCTTGCGCCTTAAGCTCGGCATCGAGCCGATCCTGCTCGGCCTGCTTTGCCTGTTCGGAATCGCGCTTGGCCGACATCGCGCTGGCCATCTCATCCATGCTCGTGCCGCCACCGGTCGACGACGAATCGCAGCCGGCGGCGCCGACCGCAAGCCCCACGATCAGACCCAGCGCAATTACGCATTTATGAACGGCCATCAAACGCTCTCCGTGGAATAACCACGAAAGACACGAAAAGCACGAAAAAACTCATAAGCAGTGAGCGAGTGCAGCTCTCACAAGCATTGCTGCAGCCGGTGCCTTATCTGTTTTCGTGTTTTTTTGTGTCTTTCGTGGTCAGATTCGAACTTACTGCTCCAGTCAACTCAGCGATAGCTTCCAATCGTGCATCCGCTGCAGCATGGCCGATTCGGTGCGGTCGATCCGCAGCGGCGTGAGCGTGACGAAGCCCTGCTGCCAGGCCTCCAGGTCGGTCAGCACGCCGGCGACCGGCGTGGCCGGCGTGCCCATCGCCCAGTAGTAACGTCGGCCTTTCGGGTCGACGCGGCGATCGAACTCGGCCGGCCAGCCCACGGTCGCCATCGGCACCACACGGACCTCCGTCGATCGCTCGAAGGCCACCGTCGGTATGTTGATATTGTACAGGCAGTGATCGCCGGCGTCCTCCTGGGCGAGAATCTGCTCGATCAGGCCCACGGCCATCTCGGCCGCCCGATCGAACTGGGCATGTTCATCGTACTCCAGCGACACGGCCACGCTGGTGATGCCGAACACCGCCCCCTCGGTGGCCCCGGCGACGGTGCCCGAATAGAGCACGTTGATCCCCAGATTCAGCCCGCCGTTGATGCCGCTCACGAGCAAATCGGGCCGCCGCGGGCAGAACTCGGCCAGTGCCAGCTTCACGCAGTCGGCCGGGCTGCCCTCGACCGCCCAGCCGCGGCGCCGGTCGCCGTCGAAGATTTCCTTGGCCATGAGCGGGCTGAGGAACGTGATCGAGTGGCCCACGCCACTCTGCTCGACCGCCGGCGCGACGACGTACACGTCGCCCAGCCGCGCGAGGGCCCGCTCCATGGCCGCCAGGCCGGGCGCGTAGATGCCGTCGTCGTTGGTGAGAAGTATCTGCACGAGAGTAGGTCAGGCTGTGCCTGACACTGTTGGCCATGTCAGGCACAGCCTGACCTACGAGTTGACTTGTCGGCGGCCGCCGTCGAGCCGGCGGCTTGGATGAACCTTCCTACCCAAGCATACGCGCATCGCCTACGGAACGCTACTGGTTGGCACGAAGCATCAGCGCTATAATCCGATTCCACAATGACGACTCTTTCGAATACGACTCCTGTTGACGAGCGCGTGCTCGTGCTGGATTTCGGCTCGCAATACGCTCAGCTCATCGCACGCCGGGTGCGCGAGCAGCATGTGTACGGCGAGATCGTGCGGCACGATATCTCGGCCGACCGGGTGCGCGAGTTGGCGCCCAAAGGGCTCATCCTCTCCGGCGGCCCGGCGAGCGTGTATGCGGAGGGCGCTCCGCGATGCGATCCGGCGCTCTTCGAACTGGGCGTGCCCGTGCTCGGCATCTGCTACGGCATGCAGCTTTTGTGCGACGCGATGGGCGGCCGCGTCCAGGGGCAACCGGTGCGCGAGTACGGACGGGCGCACCTCACCGTCAACACGGACCAGGCGACCGACGACCTGTTTGCCGGCATCAACCGCGAGACCGAAGTCTGGATGAGCCATGGCGACCAGGTCGTGACGGTGTCGGACGCATTCGTTCCGCTGGCTCGCACCGAAGCGTGTCCGCACGCGGCGGTGAAGCACCGGCAGCGGCCGCTCTACGGGCTCCAGTTTCATCCCGAGGTGACCCACACGCCGGACGGCAAAACGATCCTGGCGAATTTCCTCGCCAACGTCTGCCGCTGCACCGGCACCTGGCGGCTGGGCGATTTTGCCGAGCGGACGATCGCCCAGGTCCGCGAGCGGGTCGGCGCCGATCGGGTGATCTGCGGCCTCTCGGGCGGCGTCGATTCGGCCGTCGTCGCCGCGCTGTTGTACCAGGCGATCGGGCCGCAGCTTTCCTGCATCCTGGTGGACAACGGCCTGTTGCGTAAGGACGAAGAGCAGTCGGTGATCCAGGAGTTTTCCAAGCACT
>CAZHIV010000200.1:0-5671 GCA_964532675.1 uncultured Planctomycetaceae bacterium | reverse complement strand
GGGACAGGGCATCGCCGCCGCAAACGTGAAGCGCGGCATCCCCGCCGCCATCATGGATTCCAGCCAGGCGGCGCTGGAGCGCGGTTTGAAAGGCGTATTGAATGAAGTTTCCTACAACAAGCAGATCAAAGGCCCAGACGTCGAGCGAGTCGTGGAATTCGCGCCGCTAGTGAACGGCACGCTGTCGGACATTGAATTGTGTCATTCAGATATTATCATCGAGGCGATTTTCGAGGATCGTGAGGCCAAGCGGCACCTGTTCGCGCGGCTGGAGCCGCTGATGCGCGATGACGCAATACTTGCGTCCAACACGTCGACCATTCCCATCACGCAATTGGCCGACGGGCTGGAGCGGCCGGAGCAGTTTTGCGGACTGCATTTTTTCAACCCGGTCCGCCAGATGCCGCTGGTGGAAGTGATTCGCGGCCGGCAAACGAGCGACGCCACGGTGGCAACAGCCGTCGCCTACGCGCGAGCACTCGGTAAGTCACCCATCGTGATGAACGACGGCCCCGGTTTCCTGGTGAATCGCCTGTTGCTGCCGTACATGAACGAGGCCGCGCTCATGCTGTGTGAAGGGGCCGACCTGCAGAGGATCGAGAAGGCGGCCAAGTCGTTCGGCATGCCGATGGGGCCGTTCACGCTGTACGACGTCGTAGGACTGGATGTCGCGGTCCACGCCGGCCGCACGATGGCCGAGGCCTTTCCCGATCGAGTCGTGCCCGCCCAGATCGTGCAGCAACTCGTCGACCTTGGCCGGCTCGGTCAAAAAGCGGGGAAGGGCTTTTTCGATTACGGGCCCGCGAAGGGCGGTAAGCCGCCGCGCGGCGTCGACAGCCCGGAGGTTTCCGCGTTGATCGCAGAGTGCCGCGCGGGCGGCACGCAGAAGTTCTCCTCCGAGCAAATTACCGACCGCCTTTTCTTGCCGATGCTGGTCGAGGCCACGCGCGTGCTGGAAGACGGCATCGTCGGCGACGTCCGCGACGTCGACCTGGGCCTCATTCTGGGCATCGGCTTTCCACCCTTCCACGGCGGCCTGTTCTTTTGGGCCGATACCATCGGCCCAGCGAAAATCATCGAGAAACTCAACCAATACGCGCCACTCGGCAATCGCTTTGAACCCACCGCAATGCTCACAAAACTCGCCGACAGCGGCTCCCGCGTCGATGATTGATTATTTACAACAGAGGTCACAGAGGTCACACAGGTCACAGAGACAATGCAAGAAGCGGAACGCTAATCTGCGCTAATCAACACTAATAAAATTTTGTTTTGAATCGATTAGTGACGATTAGCGCCAATTAGTGTTCTCAAATCTTCCTCCGTGTCCTCTGTGACCTCTGTGGTAAATCCAAACACTTTACTATGAAAAATGCCGTTATTATCGATTGCTGCCGAACGCCCGTCGGCCGGGCCCACGCCGAGAAGGGCGTGTTTCGCGACGTGCGCTCGGACGACATGGCCGTCGCGGTTATCCGCGCGCTGGTCGAGCGCACGGGCATCGATCCGGCCGTGATCGAAGATGTCGTGCTCGGCAACACGCAGCAGACGCGCGAGCAAGGGCTCAATGTCGCCCGCACCGTCGGCCTTATGGCCGGGCTGCCGGTCGAAGCCGGCGGGGCGACCGTCAATCGGCTCTGCGGCAGCAGCTTGCAGGCAATCGCGCAGGCCTCGCACTCGATCGCGGCCGACGCGGAAGACGTGCAGATCGTCGGCGGCCTGGAGCACATGCACCACCTGCCGATGGACGCCGGCCTCGACCTCAATCCAAAACTCTTCACGCGCACCAGCAAGGGCGCGCTGATGATGGGCATCACCGCCGAGTTCCTGGCCCAAACGCAAGGCATCGGCCGCGAGGAGCAAGACGAGTTCGCGCTAGCCAGCCACCAAAAAGCCATCGCCGCCTACAACAACGGCGAGGCGACTTCACCCTCTCCCTCAGGGAGAGGGCAGGGTGAGGGCGCCGGCGCCTTCGCCCACGAGCTCATCCCCGTCTGGGGCCGCGACGAAGCGGGCAATCGCGTTCTCATCGAGCGCGATCAATGCGTCCGCCCGGACGCCAGCATCGAAGCGCTCGCCGCGCTCAAGCCGGCCTTCATGCCGGGCATGGGCACCGTGACGGCCGGCAACAGCTCGCCGCTGAACGACGGCGCTGCCGCTCTGTTGGTCATGAGCGAGGATCGCGCCAAGTCGCTCGGCCTCAAGCCGCTGGTGAAAGTCCGCGCCACGGCGGTGGCCGGCGTCGATCCGGCCGTGATGGGCACCGGCCCAGTGCCCGCCACTCAAAAAGCGCTAAAGCGCGCCGGCCTCGCGCTCGACGACATCGATCTGGTCGAGCTCAACGAGGCGTTCGCCGCGCAGGCCATCGCCTGCATCCGCATGCTGGAGATGGACGAAGCGAAAGTGAACGTCCGCGGCGGCGCGATCGCCATCGGCCACCCGCTCGGCGCGAGCGGCGCCCGCATCGCCACGACGCTCATCCACGCCATGGTGGACCAAGGCGCCACGCTCGGCCTTGCCACGATGTGCATCGGCGTCGGCCAGGGCATCGCGGTAATCTTCGAGCGGGTATAGCCCTGTCACGCCGGTTTCCGCCGGCGCCTCACCGGCGTCATTGAAACCTCAAGCCGCCGCCCCAGTGCCGCCGCAATCCGCTGCAACATCGACAGCGAATGGCCCTCGTAGTCGGCATCTTCCAGCCGGGCAATCACCTGCTGCTTCGTACCGATCAGCTCCGCAAGCTGCTTCTGCGTCAGTCCGGCTTTGTGGCGTGTGCCGTAGATCATTTGGGCCACTTGTAGGTTGAGCTTCTCTTCCTCAATTCGAGCCCGTAGTTCCGGCGTATCGCCTAGTTGACGAATCGAGATCTCGACCGCGTCGGTAAGTACTTTTCGCCTTTTGCCCACGATAACCCTCCGCTTAAACAGCGATTCCACGCAATTATAGTCCGACTGGAGGCGGGCCGTATATTGACTCACCGCCGACTCCGGCTTAAATTGAACCCCAGGGAACGAGGCACATCCGGCGCGGTCGCAGCCGGCGGCTAGCTTGCGAAGCGCCAGTGGGAACGGCTTGTCTACTCGCGCGAGCGCAGCGCGTTTTCATCCCCGGCCCGTTGCGCCGGTAGCGGGGTGGAGTCGCGGCCAGCGCGGGACATCTGCGGGCGGGAGACTCATCATGCAACTCGGCAAAGCACTCCTCGGGGCGATCATTGGCGCGGCGATAGGAGTTGGCCTTCTGTTTGTTGCCCAAAATTGGACCGATTCCTACTGGTTGGCGATCCCCTTCGCGCTGCTGGTTGGATTCGGCGTGCGCATGATGGTTGCCACCGCGGGGCACGCCAGCTACACCCGCGGCGCATTGACGGGCGTCATCGCCTTGGTGGCGTACGTCGGCGGCTGGTTCCTGGTGGCTCAAGTGGCCAAGGCGCGTGCCGCTGCCGCCCCGAAGCCCGCCGTTGTCGCAGCCGTTCGAGTCGCCGACGACGATGCGGCGGCAGGTGCTGCCGCCGAGGTTCCGGTTGCCGAACCGGTTCGGCCGCTCGATCGTCGGATGCCCGGAGGGGTAGTGGGCAACGCAACCCCCGGACAGAATCCGCTGGACTACGTCTGGTTGGCGATCGCGGCGCTGGTGGCCTACGAGCTCGGCCGCGGCACCGGCGGCAAGCCGGTTGAAGAAGCCGAGGGGCCGGCGGAGCCGGAAGAGCCCCAGGCCGCTCCGGCAGAGTAGACCGGTTTCAAAACTAGTGGCACCGGCTGCTAGCCGGTGCGGAAAACTGCAAAACTGCGACACAGGCCAGCGGCCTGTGCCACTGAGCCGTCAGCATCGATGATTTTGAAACCGGTTCTAGTCCTTTCACTCCGCGAGAGGCCCGCTTCAGGCGGAGCGTGAAGCCTACATTGAATTGCGCAGGAATCGCCCCGTGTGACTCTCCTCGCAGGCGGCGATTTGCTCCGGCGTGCCGATGGCCACGATGCGTCCGCCGCCCGCGCCGCCTTCCGGGCCGAGGTCGATCACCCAGTCGGCCGTCTTGATGACCGCCAGGTTGTGCTCGATCACCAGCACCGTATTGCCCTGGTCCACGAGCCGGTTGAGCACGGCCAGCAGGCGGCGGATATCGGCGCTGTGCAGCCCGGTCGTCGGTTCGTCGAGGATGTACAGCGTGTGGCCCGTGCCGCCGCGGCTCAGTTCGGTGGCCAGCTTGATCCGCTGCGCTTCGCCGCCGGAGAGCGTGGTCGACGGCTGGCCCAACGTGAGATAGCCCAGCCCCACATCGGCGAGCGTCGCCAGCGTGCGGCGGATCGATTCGTGGTTCTCGAAGAACCGGGCAGCCTCGTCGATGCTCATCGACAGCACGTCCGCAATCGACTGCT
Organism: uncultured Planctomycetaceae bacterium; assembly: GCA_964532675.1. Classification (GTDB taxonomy): domain Bacteria; phylum Planctomycetota; class Planctomycetia; order Pirellulales; family Lacipirellulaceae; genus JABDGM01. The sequence goes on along the minus strand of CAZHIV010000200.1, from coordinate 1,298 downwards.
CCCGATAGCGTACCGAGAGTGTTTGCCGATTGAACCGCGCGCCGTGGCACACGGGGCAGGTGACGTGCAGATCGGGCAGGAAATTCATCGCGATCCGCCGCACGCCCTGCCCTTCGCAGGCCTCGCACCGGCCGCCCTTCGTGTTGAAGCTGAACCGGCCGCTGCCGTAGCCGCGCTGGCGGGCCTCGCGCGTGCCGGCAAACACGCGGCGGATGTCGTTCCACACGCCCGTATACGTGGCCGGGTTCGAACGCGGCGAGCGGCCGATTGGCGACTGGTCGACCTCGACCAGCCGATCGAGCTGCTTCGCCCCGCGCAAACCCCGATACGGTCCGATTGTTTCCCCTCCCCTCGATGGCGAGGGGCTAGGGGAGGGGTGCAGCTTGCGCGCCAGCGCGCGGGCCAGCGTGTCGACCACCAGCGAGCTCTTGCCGGACCCGCTCACGCCAGTGACGCAGACCAGCACGTGCAGCGGTATCTCGACATCAATGTCATCGAGGTTGTTGGCGGTCGCACCGGTGATTCGGAGCGAGGAACGGGCGGATTTCGCAGACTCGCTCCTCGCTCCTCGCTCCTCGCTCCTGCCGTCAACCTGCATCCTGCGCTGCAGCGGCATCGCGATCGTTTCGCGTCCCGACAAAAAGGCGCCCGTCAGCGATGCTTCGCACCGCGCTACCGCTTCCGGCGTGCCTTCGGCCACCAGCCGGCCGCCGCCGGGGCCGGCGCCCGGTCCCATGTCGATGAGGTGATCGCTGGCGCGCATCAGCGCTTCGTCGTGCTCGACGACCACTACCGTGTTGCCCTGCTGTTGCAAATCGCGCAGCGCGGCGATGAGCCGGTCGTTGTCGCGCGGGTGCAGGCCGACCGACGGCTCGTCGAGCAAATACAGCACGCCGACCAGGCCCGAGCCGATGCCCGTCGCCAGCCGCACGCGCTGCCGCTCGCCGCCGCTGAGCGTGTCGGCCGGCCGGTCGAGCGACAGGTACTCGGTTCCCACGCGATCCAGAAACGCGAGTCGCCGCAGAATCTCCGCCACGATCGGCTCCGCCACCGGCCGCTGGTCGTCGCGGAACGAAAGCTCTCGAAAGTACGCGATGGCATCCTGGGCCGAAAGTCGCGTAATCTCGTGAATCGCCAGTCCGCCCAACCGCACCGCCCTCGCTTCGGGCCGCAGCCGCGTGCCGCCGCAATCGGTGCATATGTCAGTGGCGACAGGCGGCTCGCCTGTCGCGGCAGCCGAGCCGGCTGCCCCACTACTAGTGACTCCCAGCCCATGGCACGTCGGGCAGGCGCCGTAC
>CAZHIV010000199.1:0-5998 GCA_964532675.1 uncultured Planctomycetaceae bacterium | reverse complement strand
CGACCGCCGGGTGGAGCAGGCCAACCTTCCGAAGTGCGCCGACGAGGGCATCGCATTCCTCGCCTACAGCCCGCTTGCGCAAGGGTTATTGACCGGCAAGATCGACCCGGATCGCCAGTACCCGGCAGACGACCAGCGCCGCTACAAGAAACGGTTCCAACCGGAGAACGTCCGCCGCGTGCAGGCGATGCTGGAGCGGATGCAGCCGATCGCCCGCCGCCGCAACATCAGCCTCGGCCAGTTGACGATGGCCTGGACGCTCGCCCAGCGCGGCTCGTCGCACGTGCTGTGCGGCGCCCGCAACTCCCAGCAGGCGATCGACAACGCCGGCGCCGGCAGTGTCGAGCTCAATCAAGAAGAGCTGGGGGTAGTTTCCGATGCCGTTCACAGTTACGACGGCGTTTAAGTCGTCAGAATCGCACACATTCCCAGTACGCTACTCCCGCCGATCGAGTTGATTGAGTATCTGATCCGCGTTGCTGATGGCCCCGTCGGGCCGCGGGCGGCCCGGCGGAAAGACGAGCAGCTCTTCGCGCTCGTGAACGGTGACGAACGACTCGTCGATGTCGCCGGCGGCATCGGTGACCCGCGACAGGTCGAGGCCCAGGTGCCTGGCGAGGAAGCGGTACATAGCGGCCCGCTTTGAGGGCCCGTAATCGTGCCCTTCATTGGCGAAATGCGCGTTCTCAACGTCGTCGGCCGCGCCCAGCAGCGAATACACCCGCTTCATATATGGAAACTCCACCTGGGGCACGTTCTTCGTCCAGTCGCCGCCGCACGAGACGACGAGCTGCGGCTTGGGGGCCATGCAGGCGGCGATTTCGACGTTGTTCGTCTCGTGTTCGGCGCTCTTGTGGATCGGCATGCCGCTCTCGCAAATGCAGCCGCCGTAGAAATGGGCCGACACCATCACGACCGGCACCGAGACGTCGATTCGCGGATCGACGCACCCCAGGATGAACGTTTGCGTGCCGCCGCCCGATTCGCCGGTCACGGCCAGCCGCTCTTCGTCGACGTTGCCGAGCGACAGCAGAAAGTCGACTGCCCGCATGCTGTTGTACGTTTGCAGCCGCAGCGCCTCGCTGTGCCGATGAGGCACTTGCGTCGATTCGCCGAAGCCGATCATGTCGTAGGCAAACGCCGCCGCGCCCATCCGCGCCAGTGCGGCGCAGCGCTTCTGCGTCGACTCCAACATGCGGAGGTCGTCCAGGTGCCCGTGGGGACACAACACGCCTGCTGTCTTCGCCGTGGCGTCGGCCGGCAAATACAAGTTACCCGTGACCCAGAAGCCGCTCAGGCTCTCGAAGGCGCAGTTTTCGACCGTGTAGCCGTCCTCTCGACGCACCGAATGGCGAATCGGCTTGAGCGGGCACGCCGGCGGAAGCCGCTCGAGCTTCATTCCTCGCAGCACGCCGCGTCGAATCTGCCGCGCGCGATCACGCCACTCGGCCTCGCTATCGTATTCGGCCGCAAATCGAGCGAGCTTCTCGGCCGCTTCCTTCTCGCTCAGGCAATTGCCGCGAAACAGCGTCTGGATCTCGCCGCGCGCAGCGGCACAGGCGATAAGTGACACGAGCAATGCAATCATCAAGCGGTTCGTGCTCATACGATGCGTCTCCCGATCAGCACAGTGTTCCCACGCCATCTGCCCGTTGTGTCGCACATCACGTAATAATTGACAGGATCCGCCGGGCGGTGCTAGGCTAAAACACTATAGTAGACGGGGGATTTGCCGGCGATGGATACAGCAGGTCCTGATGCATAGCAGAATCACCTTGCGAGCGGCGGGGGTCGGGCAGCTCCGTTAGATGCCGTTGACGCTCGTGGCTTGCTGTCGGTCGCGCGCCGGAATAGGTTGGGGCGCGACCGCCGGATGCCGCTGATGACAGCTCGCCCAAATCGAACTGGTCTCTTCCCCGTTGTATGCTGCCGGTGTGCGATCGCCGCCGTCTTTGCGGCGGGGCTCTGCTCCTTCGCCCAGGCCGTCGAGTTTCGGGAGATCGATGGTTCCGGCAACAACCCGTTCTTCCTCGCGCAAGGCGCGGCCAATACGCGCGTCATCCGCTTTGGCTACAACGCCGACTATCCCGACGGCATCGGCGACGTCATCAGCCTCGCCGGCAAGCCCAATCCGCGCGACGTGAGCAACGCGATCATTGCCCAGCCACACAGCATACCCAACGACCGCGGCCTGTCCGATTGGGTCGCGCAGTGGGGGCAGTTCCTGACGCACGACATGAGCCTGGTCCCCACTGGCGCGGCGGCCGACATGCTATCCAGCGGCGTGGTAGGGGACTTCAGCATTCCCGTCAACAATCCGGGCGACGTCCTCGGCCCGATGCCCATTTCGTTCCATCGCTCCGAGTTCGATCCTTCGACCGGCAACGGCGACATGATGATGACAGACCGAGGCCCGGTGCCGATCCCTCGCTGGCAGATGAACGCCAACACCTCGTACATCGACGCTTCGCAAGTCTACGGCTCCGATGCCGCGACCGCCGCCGCGCTGCGCGCGCCCGGCGGCAAGCTGGCCACGAGCGCCGGCGGACTGCTGCCGCCCACTGGCGCCGGCGGGCAGTTCATGGCGGGCGACACCCGCGCCAACGAAAACACCAGCCTCACGGCCACGCATGCCCTGTTCGTCCGCGAGCACAACCGCCTGGCCGGGCTCCTCGAGGCACACGATCCGGGGCTATCGGACGACGAGGTCTACGAGTGGGCCCGCAAGATCGTGGGCGCCCAGATGCAGGCCATCACCTATCGCGAGTTCCTGCCCGCCTTGATGGGCGCGGAAGCCCCGGCGGCGGACGATTACGCCTACGACGTGAGCGTCGACGCATCGATTACCACCGCATTTTCCACCGCGGCGTTTCGCTACGGCCACAGCATGCAGTCGCCGCGGATCATGCTGGTCGATAGCGCGGGCGTCCACGTCGGCGAAATCCCGCTGGCCGACGCCACGGCGACCGATTCGATCCTCAGCGACGACCCGGCCAAGGTCGGCCTGGTGCTCAAAGGCCTGGCGTCGCAGGTCGCCCAGGAGAACGACGTGTTCGTCGTCGACGAGTTGCGCAACATCCTGTTCGGCCCGCCCGGCTCCGGCGGCACCGACTTGGCGGCCGTCGATATCCAGCGCGGCCGCGATCACGGCCTCATCAACAACTATCGCGAGCTGCGCATCGCCTACAATCTGGGACCGTTCAGCCTGTTCGAGCAACTCACCTCCGACCCGGCGCTGCAGTCCGCGCTGGCAAGCGTTTACGGGTCGATCGACGACCTGGACGCTTGGGTTGCCATGATTGCCGAGGACCACGTGGACGGCAGCAGCCTCGGCCGGCTCGCCCAGACGATCGTGCTTTCGCAATTCGAGCGCTTGCGCGATGGCGATCGTTTCTTCTACACCGGAGACCCCGACCTGCAGAACCCGCTGGTGACGTCGATCATCGACCTCGACACAATTACGCTCGGCCAACTGATCGAGTTGAACACGGGGGTGACCGGCCTGCAGGACAATATATTTTTCGCCGTCGCGCCCGTTCCCGAACCATCGACGGCCGCGCTCGTCGTCGCCGGTGCCGCCTTCGCGTGGCTCGCGCGGCCGGTACGCCCGCTCACCACGAGGAACGACACATGATGCGACGCTATCTGCTTGTCTCGGGCACCTCGTTGCTACTGCTTCTAGCGGCGGCCGTCGCCGCGCGCGCACACGAGAGCCACTTCTACACGTTCATCGACGACTACCACGCGAACCCCTCTACCACCGACGCCACCGGCGAGGCGTTTTTCACGCTCAACGCCGACCACACCGAGCTCGCCTACACGATCGTTCTCGACGGCCTTTTGGGCCTCAAAGAGAATGAGGCCGACCGCACCGAGCCGGACGACATCATCGGGATGCACCTGCACCTTCACGTGCCCGATACGCTGGGCCCCCACGTGCTGAACATCTTCGGGCTGCCCGCCGAGGAGGATGCCGACCTCGTCGTCGACTACGCCAACAATACGCTTTCCGGCGTCTACGACATCAGCGACGCCACGATCGATCCGGCCACGGGCGAGCCGGCCCTACAGTTCTATCCCACGACGACGAAGATCATCTACGACTGGATCGACGAGCTGATGGCGGGCGACTTGATGCTGGCCATCCACACGAACGAATCGGGCTTCGGCGCGATGGCCATCCACGGGCACATCGGCCCGCATTCCCATGGCGTTCCCGAACCGGCTGCGGCCGTGCTGCTGGCTGCCGGCGCGGGCTTGTTGCAGCTCGCAACGCGTCGCTGTCGCGCGAGGCCGGTCGGCCGCGGGTTTCGCCTTTTCGGCGCTGAATTCGAAGGAGACGTCGGTCATGCAATACCATAACTCGTGCGTGCTCCGCTCCATCGCCGTGGCAGGTCTCGCGCTGGTGTCCGCCGCGCCCGCGGCCGCGCAGCCGTCGCTCATCGGGCAGTGGTCGAACGAATTTACGTGGGGCCAATTCGGCGGGCTTGAGGCGATCCACGTCCACATGCTGCCGACCGGGAAGGTCATGTTCTGGCAGTCGTGGCGCGAAAGCATCGGCCTGTGGGACCCCGTCACCAACCAATTCTCCTCGGCCGCCCTTCCGCAGCCGTCTTCGACCAACCCCTTCTGTGCGGGGCACGCCTGGCTGGCCGACGGCCGGCTCATGGTCGTGGGGGGACACATTTCCAATAACGACGGCCTAAGCCAGGCGAACATCTACGACCCGTTCACCAACACGTGGGCCAACAACGTCCCCAACATGCCCAGCGTTCCCGCCGGCGCACCGTACGGGGCCGGCCGCAGCGGACGCTGGTATCCCAGCGCCACGACGCTCGGCAACGGCGATATCCTGGTGATGTCCGGCGACATGAATGGCAACCCGCCTGGCGGCCAGCCCGACGCCAACCCGCTGCCGCAGGTTTACGAAGCCCAGACCAACACGTGGCGAAATCTCACGACCGCCTATCGCGAATTGCCGCTCTACCCGCGGACCTTCCTGGCGCCCGACGGCCGCGTCGTCTCGCTGCACGATTATGGAAACCGAACCCGGTTCCTGGATCCCACCGGCACCGGCCAGTGGTCGTCGTATACCACCACGACACTCGACTCCGATCTGATCAATTACGGCCCGGCTGTGATGTACGACGCCGGCAAAGTCGCCTATATCGGCGGCGGGCATAATCCCACGCAAAATATTTCCCTGATCGACCTGAACGATCCCACTCCGACCTGGAGCTACGGCGCCGACGACATGGCCCAGCCCCGGCGGCAGAACAATGCCACCATCCTCGCCGACGGAACCGTGCTGATCACGGGCGGCTCCTCGGTCACCGGTTGGAACGATCCGGCCGGGCTGGTCACCGTCGCCGAAATTTGGGACCCCGTCACGCAGCAGGTCAGCCAGGTCGCCCAGGCCGATCCGTCGATCTACCGCGGCTATCATTCCACGGCGCTGCTGCTGCCCGACGGCCGCGTGCTCGTCACCGGCGGCAACCACGACCACGACAACAATCCCAATACGCCCGATTTCGAGAACAGGAACGCCGAAATCTATTCGCCGGCCTATCTCTTCAACGGCCCCCGGCCGACCGTCACTTCCGCCCCCGATAGCGCCCACCTGGGGAACACGTTCTATGTCGAAACGCCCGACGCGGCGGATATCGCCGATGTGACGATCGTCGTCCCCGGCTCGGTGACGCACGCCCAGAACTGGACCCAGCGGGCCAATCACCTGGAGTTTAGCGCCGTGCCAGGCGGCCTGGAGATCACCCTTCCGTCGAACCCCAACGCCGCGCCGGCCGGCTACTACATGATGTTTCTGATCAACAACCATGGCGTCCCGTCGATGGCCGAGTGGATCCAGGCCCTGGCGCCGGCGGCCAATCTGCCCGGCGACTTCAATTTCGACGGATCGGTCGACGCCGCAGATTACGCCGCTTGGCGCGCGGCCGACGGCACGCCGGAAGGCTATCTCGAGTGGCGAACGAACTTCGGC
>CAZHIV010000198.1:0-7257 GCA_964532675.1 uncultured Planctomycetaceae bacterium | reverse complement strand
GCGTTCGGCGTCCGTCCAGGCATTTTCATCCGCGTAAATCAGCAGCATGTATTTCATTGTGTCACCGGTTGGTTAAAGATATGTAAACACGCGCCGCCCCTCGCCCGCCAGCATCACGCCCGCTTTCGCCAGCTCTTCGTTGTATTTACCCATAGCAGCCAGGAGTTCCGTGCTGGGCATTACGCCCGCTTCGCTGTCTTTGCTCGCTTTGACAATCACCATGAACCGCATGTTATTTCTCCTTATCCGAGATGGTCTCGCGTTGGACTGCCCTGCGTTCTGTGAACATCTTATAGTCGTGCGGCTACGGTGCGATTCGACGGCCGCCGAAAGAAATTTTCAGCTCAATTCGGCCAGGCGTTTTTCGAGAAACCGCCGCTCCGGGCCCTGCCGGGCAAGTGCCAGGGCCTTTCGATACGAGACCCGGGCCTCGGCCACTCTGCCGCTCCGCCGCAAGAGATCGGCCCGTGCCGAATGGGCCAGATGGTAGTCGGACAATTCGCCGCGTGCGAGAATCGCGTCGATCAATTCCAAGCCGGCCGCAGGCCCGTCCCGCATCGCCACGGCCACGGCGCGGTTCAGCTCGACAACCGGCGACGCCGCCACGCGGATCAACAAGTCGTACAGCGCCACGATTTGCGCCCAGTCCGTAGCCTCAGCTGCGGGCGCCTCGGCATGCACCGCCCCGATTGCGGCTTGCAGCGTATACGGCCCCACGCGACCCGCCGACAGGGCCTGCTCTACCAATGACGAGCCTTCCGCAATTTGCTCGCGGTTCCAAAGCGAACGGTCCTGATCCTCCAGCAAAACCAACTCGCCGCCCGGCGATGTCCGCGCGACGCGGCGCGAGTCGTGCAGCAACATCAAAGCTAGGAGGCCGATCACTTCGGGATCGGGCAGCAACTCGACAAGCAGCCGGCCCAGTCGGATAGCCTCGCCGGATAAGTCGGGTCGCGTGAGCGACTCGCCCGACGACGCTGAATAGCCCTCGTTGAATACCAGGTAGATCACCCGCAGCACGGTTTCCAACCGATCCGGCAGATCGTGCCGACTCGGCACCTCGTAAGGGATCCCCGCGTCGCGAATCTTTGCCTTTGCGCGCACGATCCGCTGCGCCAGCGTGGAGGGTGCGATAAGAAAAGCGCTGGCGATCTCCTCCGTCGTTAGCCCACACACTTCGCGCAGCGTAAGGGCAACTTGCGCTTCTGGGGAAAGGGCCGGATGGCAGCAGGTGAAAATCAGCCGCAGCCGATCGTCCTCGACGCCGTCGCCATGGTCTAGTTCGGTCGCTGTGCCGGCATCCGTATCGAGCCGTTCGGCGAATTCCCTCAGCGACGAGTTGAATCGGGCGCGTCGCCGCATGGCGTCGATCGCCTTGAAGCGGCCCGTCGAAACTAGCCAGGCCCGCGGATGCGCGGGCACGCCGTCCCGCGCCCACTGGTCCACCGCCGCAGCGAATGCGTCCTGCAACGCTTCCTCGGCAAGCTCGAAGTCGCCCAGTATCCGCACCAGTGTCGCGAAGACACGACGCGAATCCGATTGGTACACCGCCTCGATCGTCTCTCGCGCCGTGATGACCGCATTCTCACCCGTCACTGTCGGAGCCTCGCCAGCCGGTCACAGCCTACTACCGCGTAAACGCCGTTACCGGCAATAGCCGGTGCTCGCTGTGGCCTCAACGTGCCAGATTGTCGCGAGCACCCGCATCCGGCATACGAATTGCAGAAAACTGCCTGTTACCGGCAACTATATCGGGCCCAGCCCCCAGGAGAAAGACATGGCCGCCAGCGAACAACTAGAAACACGGGCCCGTCCCTGGCCGCCCGGCGAAGCGATCTACCAAACGGCAAACCAAACGTCCGCGACAGTAGAGCGTGCACCAAACGTCGGAGCCGCCGAGCGGATCGTTTCGACGGCCGTGGGAGCCTTGCTGATGCTGGGCGGACTCAAGCGACGTGGCCTGACCGGATTGATGCTCGCAGGCGCGGGCGGCGTCCTGGCCTACCGCGGCGCAACGGCACATTGCCCGATATACAAGTCGCTCGGCATCGATACATCGCGAACCGCAAGACTCGCTACGCACACTAGCGTTAAGAAGTCCTTCCTCATCGACAAGCCGGCCGAGGAACTATACGCCTTCTGGCGGAACTTCGAGAACCTGCCCCGGGTAATGACGCATCTCGAATCGGTGCGCGTAATCGACGAGCGGCGAAGCCACTGGACCGCCAAGGCCCCGCCCGTCGCCGGCGGGCGAGTCGAATGGGACGCTGAAATCGTTGATGACGAGCCGAACTCCCGTATCGTCTGGCGGTCGCTGCCCGGCGGCGACATCCATCACCACGGGTCGGTGGAGTTCACTCGTGCCCTCGGTGATCGCGGCACGATCGTCTGCGTCGCGATGGAGTATAGCCCGCCTGCCGGGCAATTAGGAAGGTGGGTCGCCAAGTTGTTCGGCGAGGAGCCGGAGCAACAGATTCGCGACGACCTCCGCAATCTGAAGCGCGTTATGGAGATCGGCGAAGTGCTGACAATCGAGGGCCAGCCTCGCGGCAAGTGTATTCCCTGGGACGGCCGCTAGATGCGCAAACAACTGAACAGCTATCGCCCCGAACCAAGAAACTGAGACGACCGAAAGGCCTGCCATGAAAGCGCTCGTTTGGTGTGCGCCCTACAAGCTCCGGGTTGAAGACGTTCCCGAGCCACAGATCCTCAACCGCCGCGACGCCATCATCCGCATTACGTCGACATGTATCTGCGGGTCCGATCTGCACCTCGTCGATGGCTTCATACCCTTCATGAAACCGGGCGATATCCTCGGCCACGAACCGATGGGCGTTGTCGAAGAGCTGGGTCCCGATGTGGACCAGGACAAGGTCAAAGTGGGCGACCGCGTCGTCGTGCCGTTTTTCATCGGCTGCGGCAAGTGCTTCTTCTGCAAGCGCGGACTGTGGAGCTGCTGCGACAACACCAACCCGAAACCCGCCATTGCAGAGACGTTGTTCGGCTATGCCACCGCCGGCATTCTCGGCTACTCGCACCTGACGGGCGGTTTCGCGGGCGGCCAGGCCGAATTCCTTCGCGTTCCGCTCGCCGACGTGAATCTCCAGAAAATGCCCGACGATCTCACCGATCACCAACTGGTGTTTCTCTCCGATATTTTCCCGACGGGCTACATGGCGGCCGAGCAGGCCAATATCCAGTCGGACGACACGGTGGCAATCTGGGGCTGCGGCCCCGTCGGGCAGTTTGCCATCCGAAGCGCCATGCTGCTCGGCGCCGGACAGGTTGTAGCGATCGACGACGGCGAAAAAGTGCCCGAGCGGCTGCAAATGGCCCGCGACGCCGGCGCCATCACTATCGATATGCACGATGAGTACGTGTACGACCGGTTGCTCGACGTCACCGGCGGCATCGGCCCCGACGTCTGCATCGACGCCGTCGGCATGGAAGCCCACGGTTACACCGCCATCGAGAGCCTCTACGACAAGGTGAAGACGAACCTCTTTATGGAAACAGATCGACCGCACGCGCTGCGGCAAGCGATCTCGTGCTGCCGCAAGGGCGGCACGCTTTCCATCCCCGGCGTCTATGGTGGAATAGCCGACAAGATCCCGCTCGGCGCGTTGATGAACAAAGGCCTGACCATCAAAACGGGCCAGACGCACGTTCACAAGTACGTGCCCAAGCTTCTCGACTACATCCGCGAAGGGCGTATCGACCCCAGCTTCGTCGTTACCCATCGGCTGCCGCTCAGCCAGGCGCCCTACGGCTACGAAATCTTCCGCGAAAAGCGCGACGGTTGCATCAAGGTGGTGCTCGACCCGGCCGCTTAATTGCCGCCGACGGCTTGATCCACGTTGCGCCGTAGCGGCCGGCCGGCAAGCACATCTTGCGGCACGCCGTCCGCTATCGCGGTTTGGCCGTTGACCAATACCCAGCGGATGCCCACCGAGGGCTCGAACGGGGCCTCGTAAGTGGCCCGATCCGCAAGCTGCTCCGCGTCGAACACGGCCAAATCGGCAACCAGCCCCTCGCGCACGTAACCGCGATCCTTCATGCCCAGGATATCGGCAGGCAAGCCGGACGCGCTACGAACGGCCGCCGGCAGCGGTAATACCTCTTCCTGGATCGCGTAACGTCCGATCTTTCGCGGGAACGTGCCGTAGCTGCGCGGGTGCGGTCTAGTGCCGTCGTCGATCTTGCTGCTGCCGTCGGAGGCGGTCGCCACCCAGGGCTGGGTCATCGCGAATCGCACGTCGGCCTCGTCCATACCAAAATTCACGCCCTGTGCCCTCGCATGGTCCAGCAGTTCGAGCCCGATATCGGCCGGCTCGCGGCCTTCGGCTTCGGCTACTTCGCGGATCGTCCGCCCGACCCACTCCGGCTTTTTCGAACAGCTGGCGATCATGATCCGGCCGCGCTCCTCGATCGCCTCGGCGACCATCGGCCGAACGCGGGCGCGCTCGTCCGCATCCTGGAGTCGCCGCGATGTCTCCTCCTCTCCGCCCTCGCGTTCCTCGTCAGGCAACAGCATCGCCATGATGGACGTCGACGAGGCCGTATACGGGTACTGGTCCGCCGTGATTCGCAATCCGTCTTCCCGCGCTTGCTCGATGACATGGGCGGCCGCGCGAATCTTGCCCCAATTCCGCGGCTTGCTCGACTTCAAATGTGAAATGTGGCAATGCAGATTTCCGCGCCGCGCGATTTCGAGCACTTCCTCAATCGATTCGATCAGCTCGTCGCTTTCGTCCCGCATGTGGCTGGCATAAATTCCCCCGTGCTTGCCTACCACGCTGGCAAGCGCCACCAGCTCATCGGTCTTCGCATAGGCGCCCGGCACGTACTGCAACCCGGTGGACATGCCCCACGCGCCTTGCTGCATCGCGGCATCCATCAATTGTTGCATCCGCCGCAGCTCGTCCTCCGTCGGCGCCCGCCGCACCTTGCCCATGACCTCGTCGCGCAACGAGCCGTGCGGCGCAAGATGGGCGATGTTGATGCCCACGCCGTTTGCGTCCAGCTCATCGTAAAACTCGCCGACTTCGCGCTTTCCGCCGCCGCAGTTGCCCGTCACCAGCGTCGTGCAGCCTTGGGTTAAATAGCATTTGGCGTCTCGCGTCTGGGGCGCAAGGATGCTGTGATCACTGTGGTTGTGCAGATCGATGAAGCCGGGGCAAATCACCAGGCCCGTGCAATCGATTGTTTGCCGCGCCTGGCCGACTTCCAAATGCCCAATCGCGACGATCCGCTCGCCGCGCACGGCCACATCCGCCTCATAAGGCTCGCCGCCCGAGCCATCGATGACCGTCCCGCCTTTTAGCAACACGTCCACTTCCGCTAATGATTCGGCTCGCGCAAAACCAGCAGCCACCAGGCTGAATATCACTGCCCGCAGCAGAGTTCGGGTTGTAAGCATGATTTCTATTTCCGATTATTGCCTTCGTTCAAGTAAATGTCGCACTCGCCTGATCGTAGATTCGCGTTCGCCGAGGGTCAACTGCCGGGCTTGCGACTCTCCGGGTCAACGCTTGACGTACTGATTGATAAACCGATCCTGCGATTCCGCGCCGCCGATAAGCACGAGCTTGGCGCCCAGCGGCAATTCAGCCCGCGGAGCGGGGTTCACCAGCATGCCGTCCGGTGCATCGATGGCGATCACGCTGCACTGGCTCGTCTCGCGGATCGCCGTCTCGGCAAGCGTCTTGCCGGCCAGCGCCGGCGGCACCTCGACGGTGAACACGTCCAAACCCTCCGCCAGGAGCAGGATGTTGGTCCGCTTCAGCGAGTTGAAAATGGCATTGGCGCCCATGGAGGCATAGGAGAGCACGAAATCGGCTCCCGCGCGGTGCAGCGTGGTGAGATTGCGTTCCAGCGTGGCCCTGCTGATGATCTGGATGTCGGGCCGAAGTCGGCGGCAGTAAAGCGTGAGGTAGACATTCATGTCGTCGTCGTGGGTGGTGACCACGACGGCCGGCGATTTCATCAGCCCGGCGCGGCGGAGCACTTCGACGTCGGACGCATCGCCCGGCACGAGCCGTTCTTTATCCGCCACGCGATCGGGCAGTTTCTCCACAACGCGGCACTCGATCCCTTGCCCAGCCAGCGCCGAGGCGGTCGCCCGTCCCACTCGCCCTCCGCCCAAAATCACCACTGGCTCGTCCGATGTGTGGTAAATACAGAACAGGCTGTCGTATTCGTCGAGCTGCTCGCGCGTGCCGGCGAGCACCAATATCGTCGTGGGCAGAATCGGCGTGTCTGGACCCGCGACATGAAACAGCCCCCGCTCCCAGACTCCCAGAACATTGACGCTGACGTGGTTCGGCAATCGAATGTCGCGCAGCGTGCGGTTGACCAGCGGCGTGCCGGCGGCGCTGGCCTCGGCAATCAGCAGTTGATCGAACCGGCCAATGACGTGCGTCTTGGCGTCGCGCCCCGTAACGCGCCGGGCCATCGCCTGCCCCAACATCTCCGCTAGCTGCAGCACCCGGTTGCAGCCGGCCATTTCCAGATTGTCGACGCTCGCCGCCTCGGTGCACGTGGCCACGATGGGCGTGTTGGGCGACACTTCTCGTACCGTAAACGCAATGTTCGTGTTGGCCACGTCGCTATGGGTAGCCGCGAGCAATGCCGCTTGCCCGATCCGCAGCTTTTCGTACGTCTGCGGATCGTCCAGTTCGCCCACGACCACGTCCAAATCCAGGTCGCGCAGCCGCAAAGCTTCAGGCACATCGCCGACAAGGATCACGTAAGGATAGCCGTATTGCACAAGCCGACGAACGAGCGCCCCCTCGACCGGCCCGTAACGAACGAGCACCACGTGCCCGGCCGCCTCTTCGGGAAGCTCTCGCGGCGCGAGCGCCGCCGTTTGAGCCTCCATCCACGGTGCGTAAAAGAATTGAATGAATGTGAACGGCAACAGGACCAGCATGAACAGCGAGCCGCTAAGCAGCACGACGACGGAAAACGCCTTCCCGAGATCGGAATGGAACGTGATGTCCCCCAATCCGAGCGTGGACATCACCGTCAGGCTCCAATAGACGCCCGTGAACCAGCTATACTCGCGCCCTTCCCACGCCATCAAGTAGTGGAATAGCACGCTGTACACACCAATCAGGCACCCCAGCGCGAACAGAAACTTGCCCAATGTCTTTAGGTTCCGCTTCCCGGCGCGGTTCTGCAAATACGTCGTCAGGACCGCCGGCAAGACCTTCATGATTGAGATCGATGTCTGGTGCGAGTTTTGACGACGGGATT
>CAZHIV010000197.1:0-4281 GCA_964532675.1 uncultured Planctomycetaceae bacterium | reverse complement strand
GCCACCACCAACGAGACGGTCCCGAAGGCCAAGAACGTGCTGGGCGGCAAGCTGGAGGTGTGCTCGAAGTCGCCGATGACCGGTTTCTTCCGCGACGGCTGCTGTAACACGGGCCCGGAGGACGTCGGTTCGCATACCGTGTGCGTCGAGCTGACGGCCGAGTTCCTCGCGTTCTCCAAAAGCATCGGCAACGACCTCTCGACGCCCAACCTGCAATGGGGCTTCCCCGGCCTGCAGCCGGGCAACCGCTGGTGCCTCTGCGCCCCGCGCTGGCAGGAAGCGCTCGACGCCGGCTGCGCCCCCAAAGTAGTCCTCGCCGCCACGCACGAAGGGGCGCTGGCGTTCTGCGATTTGGAGGACCTCAAGGCGCACGCGGTGGACGTGTGATTGTAATTAATGCACGCGCTGGCCGGGTACGGCGCCGTCGTCGGCGGTGATGACGAATACTTCGGTGCCGCCGGGGCCCGCGGCGCAGACCATACCTTCGCTGAGGCCGAACTTCATCTTTCGCGGCGCGAGGTTGGCGACGCAGACGACCAGCCGGCCGAGCAGGTCTTCCGGCTTGTAGGCCTCCTTGATGCCGGCGAAGACGGTTTTCGTGGTGCCGCCGCCAAGGCTGAGCGTGAGCTTGAGCAGCTTCTTGGCGTCGGGCACGTCTTCGGCGGCGACGACGCGGGCCACGCGCAAGTCGACTTTGGCGAAGTCGTCGATCGTGCATTCTGCCGCCAGCGGCTCGGCGGCCAGGGCGTTGCCGGAGTCGTTCCACTGGATGGTGGACGCGGCCGCTGAAGCGGCCTCGCCGTCGGCGGGTGGGGGGGCGTTGGCCTTACTATCTTCGATCATCGCGTGTACGTCCTTTACTTCCGCGCGGCGGAGCATGTGCGTGAATTTGGAGACTCGGGTGCCGACGAGCGGCGTTTGCGATTGGTCCCAGCGCTCGATGGGGTCGTTGAGCAGCTCGCCCGTTTGCTGGGCCAGCCGCGGCAGCACGGGCGCGAGGTAGATCACGATTTGCCGGAACAGGTTGAGGGCGACGGTGCAAACGTCCTGCAGCTCGCGGTCCCGGGCCGGGTCCTTGCGCAGGTCCCACGGCTTGCGCTCCTCGACGTACGGATTGGCCCGATCCGCAAGCGTCATGACGAGCCGCATGGCCTTGCTGTAATCGGTGGCCTCGTAGGCGTCGCGGATTTCGTCGCCCGCCTTGGCCGCGGCAGCGAACAGGCCGCCGTCGTCCGGGTACTTGGCTGAAAGGCCGGTCGCTTCGACGAACTTGGCCGACCGGCTGGCCAGGTTCACGACCTTGTTCACGAGGTCGGTGTTCACCTTGGCGACGAACTCGTCGGCCGAGAGGTCGAAATCCTCGACGCGCGAGGATAGCTTCGCGGCGTAAAAGTACCGCAGGTAGCTGGGGTCGAGGTGCTTGAGATACGTGCGGGCGGCGACGAAGGTGCCCTTGCTCTTCGACATTTTCTCGCCGCCGACGGTGAGGAAGCCGTGCACGTGGACCTTGGCAGGCAGCGTGTAGCCGGCCGTCTTCAGCATGCCGGGCCAGAACAGCGTATGGAAGTAGGTGATGTCCTTGCCGATGAAGTGATGAATCTCGCACTCCGGCGAGCGCCACCAGTCGTCGAACGATTCGCCCGTGCGATCGCACCACTGCTTTGTGGAGGCCACGTAGCCGATCGGCGCGTCGAACCACACGTACCAGTAGTTGCCGGGGCTGTCGGGGATTTCGAAGCCGAAGTAGGGGGCCGGCCGGGAGATGTCCCAGTCGCGGAGCGGCTCGCCGAGGAAGTGGCCTTTCAGGTAGTTGGCGATCTCCGGCTGCAAATGCCGGCCGGACTGCGTCCATTCCTCGAGGAAGCCGTGCAGCTTCTCCAGCTCGATGAACAGATGCGGCGACGTGCGAATCTCCGGCGTGGCGCCGCTGAGCGTGCTGTGCGGATCGACGAGCTCGCTGGGGCTGTAGTGATGGCCGCACTTGCTGCAGTTGTCGCCGGGCTGGTCCGGCGCGCCGCACTTGGGACACGTGCCGCGCACGAAGCGGTCGGCCAGGAACGTGCCAGCCTCGGGGTCGTAAAGCTGCTCGACGTCCTGTTCCTTCACCAGCCCCGCCTGCCGGATGGCCCGCCAGAACGATTCGCACAGCGCGCGGTTTTCCGGGCTGTGCGTGCTGCCGAAGTTGTCGAGGCCGATGTCGAAGCCGGCCAGATCCTGTTCATGGGCCGCCTGCACCTCGGCAATGAGCGATTCCTCGCTGCGGCCTTCGCGGCGTGCCCGGATCATCGTCGCGGTGCCGTGGGTGTCGTCGGCACACACGTAGACGCAGCGATTGCCCACCAGCCGCTGGAACCGTGCCCAGATATCGGTCTGGATGACTTCGAGCAGATACCCGATGTGGATATCGGCGTTGACGTAGGGCAGGGCGGAGGTGACGAGAATGCGGCGCACGGCTTGGGGAATGCTTTAGCGGGATGTGATTCAGGTCTCCGTAGCGTCGGCCGCCAGGCCGATTCGACCGCTAGCAGCGCCAGCAGGTAGTGAATGCGGTCGCGTCATTGTAACCCGTTCGCGTCAGCTTCGGGAGAGCGAAGCGTGCCGGCGAAATCTCACGCAGATGGGCGCGAATCGGCCAAGCTGATCTTGTCACTTTCGCGCCGGTCGAGGACATTGCCCGCCCCGGCGGCGGATCGCCCGCAAAGTATCCGACGCCGATCAACACCCCAGGTTCGCACATCACGCGTAGGTTCGCTTCTCGCTATGAAACTTCGACCGCCGCGCTTGGCACGAATCAGCAAGATGCTGGTTCGACAAGTGGCGCGGCGAAGTGCGTCGAGCCGGACAGCCACGTGAAGCCGTCGCCGCACACGACGCGGCGACGACTTGCCGACCACCAATCCAAGGAGGGAACGGATGGTCCGACCAGCCTTCGGGCGGCGCCCCGCGGCAGCCGCGCTCGCCTTCGCGGCAACACTGCTCGCCCACACGGCCAGCGGCAATGAGCTTGTCTTGCTCGACTTCTGGTCGCCCAGTTGCGGGCCCTGCATGCAGATGAAGCCGACCGTCCGCAGCCTGCTGCAGGCCAACTATCCGATCCGCGAAGTCGACGTGACGCGCGACCCGCAGATGGCCCAGAACTTCCGCGTCGACCGGATTCCCTGTTTCGTGATGCTCGTCGACGGCCAGGAAGTGGACCGCGTTGTGGGCGCCACGAGCAGCGAACGCCTGGTGCAAATGTTCGACCGGGCGCGGGTGCGGCTGCAATCGCCGGACGCGCAGCAGGCAGCGCCGAACCCGCAATCGATACCCTGGCCGGGCGGCGGGATTGCGCCGCAGAACACCACGATGAACGCCCCGGCCAGCCAAGCGCCTGGCGCAGCGCTCAACTCGGTTCCGGTCGAACCGGGGAACTCGGTCCCCGTCGGACCGGCGCCATTGCCAGCGACCGGGCCTGAAACGGGCCCGACCGTTCTCGATTCGCCCGCCAGCCTGCTGGCCGCGACGGTGCGGCTGCACGTGACCGATCCCGACGGCCGTTCGTTCGGCACGGGCACCATCATCGACGCCCGCAGCGGCGAGGCGCTGGTCATCACCTGCGGCCACCTGTTCCGCGATTCGCAGGGCAAGGGGGCGGTGATGGTCGACTTGTTCGAAGCGGGGCCGGAAGGCCTGCGCGTCGTCGGCCAGGTGCCGGGGCAGGTGATCAGCTACGACTTGGAACGCGACGTGGCGCTGTTGAGCATTCGGCCGAACCGGCCGGTGAGCGTCGCCCCCGTGGCGCCGTCGCGCACGGCCATCGAGCGCGGCGACCGGGCGGCCAGCATCGGTTGCAGCAACGGCCAGGATCCGACGCTCCTGCCGACGCGGATCACCTCGCGCGACCGGTACCAGGGTCCGCCGAATATCGAAGCCAGCGGCGCGCCCGTCGAAGGCCGCAGCGGCGGCGGCTTGTTCAACAGCGACGGGCAGTTGGTCGGCGTCTGCTTCGCCGCCGACTACGAAGGCAACGAAGGACTGTATGCCGCCCTGGAATCGATCCACGGCGAGTTGGACCGGCTCGGATTGCGGGACATCTACGCCAAGGCCGACGGCGAGGCTCCGGCGCAAGCGCTGCCGGTCGTGCGCGGCCAGGAGGCGCCGCTGGCGCCGGTGATGCCCGTCCCCGAACCTCTGGCAGTGGGGCCGACGGACGCGGCTCCGGCCGCCGCGGCCGGCATGACCGGCGAAGCGCCCCGCGGCCTCGATGCGGTCGAGCAAGCGGCGCTGGAAGAGATCATGAGC
>CAZHIV010000196.1:0-6707 GCA_964532675.1 uncultured Planctomycetaceae bacterium | reverse complement strand
CGGCGGCGGCGACAAACGCGCCGCCGTTTCGCACGTTGATCGTTGCCGTGCCGTCCGTCGGATGCCCGATAAGCAGCGGATTGCCCGGATTGAACGCCACGGTGGAGCCGGGGCCGTCGACCGTGAGCGTGGCGGAAGAGGCGGCGCCGCCGAGGGCCGTCATCTGCATGCCGCCGGCGACCAGGTCGGCGCCCGATTCGACCGAAACGTTCGTCGTGGTGCCCCCGGCGGCGTCATGGGCGAGCATGATCTGATTGCTGAACTCGCCGAGTGCGTTGTTGCGCAATTCGAGGGTGGCCGTGCCGCCGCCGGTGGCGAAATAGGAGTTGCCGCCGTCGGCGGTCACCGTCGCGCCGTCGCCGTCGACGATAAGCGTCCCGTCGCCGCGGCTATCGCCGACGTGCAGCCCGTTGGCACTCGCGACGAGGCCCTGGGTAGTCACGTTCAACTGCGCTCCGTTCGTTACTTGCAGCGTGCCGCCGAGGAATTCCAGTTTGGAGCTGGCCCCCGCGACGGTGTACGTGGAACTCGAGGTGACGTAGTCGCCGGCAAGGCTGGCTCGTCCGCCGTTACGAACGCTCAGCGACTGTCCAGGCGCGAGCGAAAACGTGCTGCCCTGGTCGACGTTCAGTTGCCCGCCGTCGATGGTGATGCCGCCGTTGGCGTAAAGTGCTGCGGTATTTGCGCCGCTGCCCACGTCGACCCGGGCAGTGGCTTGAATCGATAGCTCGCCGGCGGCGGTTAGCACCGATCCGGAAGCCGTCGTGCCGACGTTGATCGTCGCCGAACCTTCGCCGCCGTGGCCGACGATCGCCGGGTTCGGATTGTTGAGCGTGACCGAGCCGCCCTGGACATTGATCGTCGCCGAGGTCGTGGTGCCGCCGTTGGCGGCGACGTAAAGATCCCACATGGTCAACTCCGCGCCGGAAAGGACGTCGACGACGGCCGTGGTGCCGGGCGCCGGGGAGTTGGCCAGCTGGATGCCGCCCAGCGTGCCAACCGCGCCGTTGCTGAAGGTCACGTTGGCCGAGTGGGAGTCGAGGCCCCACGTGTTGACGCCCAGATGGGCCATCGCGGTCGAGCCGCCGCCGTCGACGATGAGCGTTCCGTCGCCGTCGGTACCGATGTCGAGCAGGTTGCCGCCGTGGAACGCTCCGCCGGCGCTGACGCTTATTTGCGCGCCGTGGTTGATTTCAAAGCGACCTCCGGTGGCTTCCAGGAGCGAGCCGGTGCCGGCTACGGTGTAACTTGCATCGGCGGAAGTGGTGTATCCCGCGCCGAGCCCGGTGGCGACGAAACGGGCGACGCCGCCGTTTTGAATGCTGATCGTCCTGCCGGCGGCCAGGTTGAACGTGCTGAGGGCGTTTTGGCGCAGGAGCAAACCGCCGTCGATGAGCACGTCGCCGTTGGCGTTCAAAGTGCCCGTATTGACGCCCTCGCCGATGGTGATCGTGCCATTGGCGTGGACGGCAGTGGTGCCGGTGCCGGTGGCTAAAGTGCCGCCGCTGGCCAGCGTGCCGATGTTCAGCCTGCCCAGCCCCATGGCGCCGCCGACGGTGAGGTTCGAGCCGCCGATTTGAGTCAGTAGCGAACCGCTGCCGTGAATATTGACGGTTCCCGTGGCGGCGGCAGACGCGCTGGCGCCAACTTGCATGTCGCCCGTCGCCAGGTCGGCGCCGGATTCGACGCTCAACGTGCCGTTCGTGGCCGCGACGGCCGAAATACCAACGAACACCTCGCCGAGCGATCCGGAGGCGGAGTTGCGGTAGGTAAGCCGTCCCACGACCTGTTCGTAGCCGATTTGGCTCAGATTGGTTACAGCGAGCGCACTGCCAGGACCATCGACGGTGATCGTGCTGTTGCCGCCGCCCAGCGATGATCCCGCCACAAGCGCCAGCGCATTGACCACGCTGCCGGAGTTGACCTGAAAGGTGGCGCCGCCATCGACCGTCACCAGGTCGTCGACGGTCAGGTGCAAGGGGTTGGTGCCGTCGCCCAGCGTGAGCGTGCCGCTGGCTAGGTACGCGTCGTTACTTCCGCTGCCGGTGAGGTGGTACGTGTAGGGGCCGTCGCTGCCGCTGGTGAATGTAACGGTGCCGTCTGCAAACAGCAGGGATTCGTTGAGGACCGGCGTGACGAGCGGGTTTGGGCTGTTGTCGAAAGTGACAGTGTAAGCGCCCGCCGCATTGAACGTCGTCCTATCGGTCGCGCCCGGCACGCCGCCAATCCAGTTCGCCGGATCGCCGAAGTCGCCGTGGATGGCGCTGGCCCACGTCTTGACGGCACCCGAGGCAGCGATCGGTGATGCTAGTAGGAGGCATAGCGCGCAGAATCCGCCCACCGATTGGCAACGCAGCATAAGTCTCCTCCCCCAGGCAGTCTGCGTCCGTCCAGTAGCGAACGGGAATGAAAAGCCGTAATCAAAAAAGGCAGCGCCCGCCCCCCGAGCTATTGCGGCAGCATACAACCGGTGCAGGGCAAAGGCAAGCAAATTCTAGGGCTGAGGGCCAGCAGAGTTCTGGCCCTTCGCCCTCCGCGCTTAGCCCTCCGCCCGCCGCCTCAAAGAAACTCCCGGACGGCGGCTTCGATGTCTTGGCTGGTAAACTGTCGCTGCGAACTGGGGTCGACGGTGAACTCGCGACGCAACACGCCCGACCGATCGTAAACGCGGTAGCAAGGAATGGGTCCGGGAAGGTCGAAGGCCTCGATTGCCTTCACCCCGCTTTCGTATTTGCTGAGAAGGTTTTCGAAATCGGCTCCTTGTTTGGCCAAGAACTCGCGGACCTGCGGAAGGTCGACGGGCTCGTTGAGCGACACGCCCACCACCGCCAGGCCGTGTTTCTCGTACTTGCGCGCCAGCGCGACCGTGTGCGGAAACTCCGCGACGCACGGGGCGCACCAAGTCGCCCAGAAGTCGACGAGCACGACCTTACCGCGGAGCTGAGCGAGCGTCTCCTCATAACCCTCGACGCCGGCCACGTGGACCGCCGGACTTTGGTCGAGAGTTGAGGGTCGAGAGTCGAGGGCCGGAGTGCCGGCGCTCGAATTGGTCTCCGGCGCTTGAGGCTCGACCTTTGATTCCTGACCAGGAACGGTCTCCGCCGGGCCGCAACCGATAACGGCCGCCACGGTCGCGACTGAGAGGAAATGACGAAGCACGAATGACGAATGACGAATGCCAACCTGCAGCATCCTCCTCGCCAATTCGTCATTCAGCCATTCGTCATTGCAGCCGCTGCTACTCATACTTGATGCCGCATCCGAACGGTTTCACATTCGTTGTCGCGGGCATGTTCCCGGCCAGCACCGCGTCGATGGCGTCGCGAAGATACTGTTCGGTGACTTTCGGCTCGTCCTGGCTATCGTCCACCGGGCCGATGTACGCGAATTTCCGCTCGCCGTCGAGCAGGAAGACGTGCGGTGTGACGGTGGCCCCAAACTCGCGACCAATATATTGGCTGGGATCGTAGAGGTATGGGAAGTTGAAGCCTTTCTCCTCGGCCCGCTCTTTCATGGCGGGCAGCTTGTCTTCTTCCAGGTTGTTGACGTTGATGGCGATCAGCTGCACTCCCTTGTCGGTGTAGTCCTCCTGCAGTTCGACCAAGCGGTCCTCGTAGGCGACCGCCACCGGGCAATGGTTGCAGATGAAGGCGATAACGACCGCCTTCGCCTCGCGGTAGTCGGTCAGCGAGTGCCGTTGATCGTCGACGCCAATCAGGCGCTGAAAGGCGGGCGCCGGCTCGCCGATCGGCTCGGGCGGCTTCGAACTGCCGGCCGTCTTGGCGTCCGAGCTCCCGCGATCGGCTTCGGCCGCCGAGCTGGCCGGAGCTGTGTCGAGCGACGCCTGGTTCGTGCAGCCCACGACGACAGCGACCACGGCCAAACCAGCAATGAGTACCCGCATGAGTGTTTCTCCCGCCTGTTACTTGTAAAAGGTCGATCCGCGTCGGGCATTGTACAGCCGCGAGCCGTCCCGCTGAACTCCCCCGCGCGGCGTGAACGAATCGCACGTAGGAATTAGCCACGAAAAACACGAAAAACCACAAGGAATACGAGCGGAGGATGGAGGATGCGGAATGCAGGATGCAGGGGGAGAAACGCGCTGCGGCTCGGTCCCTGCACCCTGCATCCTCCCTTTCGTCTCAGAGCTTGACTTTTGCAGGCCGGTAGGTTCTAACAGGCGGCGTGGTGGTCCTCGGCCCTGAGGCCCGAATCCTCGGGGCAAACACCGCAGGCCTTGGCTGGTGGTTCTCCCGAACCACTCCCTCCACCGTGAAGTCCCACGACTTCCGATGTGCCAAGGAGCCTCCCTCCCCCACTCCTGGAGGACGACACATGAACGCATGCGTCGCACTCGCCGGGCGCGCGATTTCGATTGTGAGTCTGGTCGCACTTCTTCAAGCAACGCCCGCCTTGGCGGAAGACGAGCCTCTGCATTCGCTGATCGACCAGCATTTGACCCCCCTTGCCGGCCTGGAGCCCGCGCGCTCGACCGACGCCGAGTTCCTGCGCCGCGCGTCGCTCGACCTGGTGGGCATGATTCCCACGGCCGACGAAGCCCGGGCCTTTTTCGCCGATCAAGTGGCCGACAAGCGCCAGCGGCTGATCGATCGGCTGTTTGCTTCGCCGCACTTCGCCCGGCACCTGGCGACGGTGCTCGATGTGATGCTGATGGAACGCCGGTCGAACACGCACGTCTCGGCGGACGAGTGGCATGCCTGGCTGCACCAAAGCGTGCGCGAAAGCAAGCCGTGGAACGTGCTGTCCCGGGAGATACTTGAGGCCGACGGCGACGTCCCGGCCCAGCGTCCGCCGGCCCGCTTCGCGCTGGATCGCGCGTCGGACCCCCACGCTGTGACGCGCGACATCGGCCGAGTCTTTTTCGGGCGCGACATGCAATGTGCCCAGTGCCACGATCACCCGCTCGTCGACGCGTACTTGCAGTCGGATTATCACGGCCTGTTGGCGTTCGTCGCGCCGAGCTACCCGTTGGTGCGCAAGGAGGGCGACAAGGAGACCACGCTGCAGGCCGAGAAGGCCGGCGCCGATTTGACGTTCGAATCCGTGTTCGAGGGCATTCCCCGCCGCACGGGCGCGCGGATGCCCGACGGCGTGATGCTCGACGAGCCGTTTTTCCTGCCCGGCGACGAGTACCAGGTGCTGCCGGCGGAAAACGTGAAAGCGGTGCCCAAGTTCAGCCGCCGCGCCAAGCTGGCCGAGCTGGCCACCAACGGCTCGAACGAGGCCTTCAACCAGAATATCGTGAACCGGCTGTGGGCGCACATGTTCGGCCGCGGCCTTGTGCATCCGGTGGACTTTCAGCACTCGGACAATCCACCGTCGAACCCCGAGCTGCTGCGGCTGCTGGCGAAGCGGTTTGCCGCGATGAACTTCGATATCCGCGCGCTGCTGCGCGAGCTGGCACTCTCCAGCGCGTACCAGCGCTCGTTCGACTTGCCGGCCGGTCTGCTGGCGGCGTCGGCCCATGCCGCGGCCGAGGCGGTAAAGCTCGAACGGCGGCGGACCCTGCTGGAGCAAACGTCGCAGGCCTCGGACGAAGCCTACGAGGAGGCTCTCGACGCCTGGAAGGAGACCGAGGCCGCGCTGCTGCCAGTGGCAGGCGAATTGGACGCCGCGCGCAATCAATACGCCGAAGCCAAGAAAAAGATGGAAGAAGCGGTTAAGGCCGTGGCCGACGCGAAGTCGCAACTTCAGACGAGGCAGGGCGTGGCGGTGCCGGTAGCGCAGGCGGCCGCCACCCTGGCCGAGGCCGCGAAGGCCTTCCCCGAAGACTCGCAGCTTGCCGAGACGGCACAAAAACTCTCGGCCCGGTCCGGCGAGCTGGCCGCGGAAGTCGCCGCGCTTTCCAAGGCATTTGGGGAGAAAACGGCCGCGATCGGGCCGCAGACCGCCGCGCTGGGAAGCGTCACGCCCACGATCGGCGCGGCCCTGGCGAAGACCATGCCGGCCAGCGCCGCGATGATCGAGGCCGAGCAAGAGATGCTGGCCGCGCGAGGGCGTGCCGAGGCCGATGCCGAAGCACTGGCCGCGCTGGACCGCCGCCTGGCGTCGGTGCGCCGCTTCGCGCAGCTTCCGCAGCTTCATCGGGCCGTCGTCGCGGCGAATGAGGTGCTGCCGGTTCGCCAATCGGAGCTGTCCGCCAAGGACAAGGAATTGAACGACTTCGCGCCGGTCGTCGCGCAGCACGAAGCGGCGGTGAAAAAAGCGACCGAGGCAATGGCGGCCACCACGAAGCTGGCCAACGCCACCGAGGGCGCGATCCACCTGGAGCTGACGAGCACGGCCGGGTTCGTCTCCGCGGCCGCCGCCCAGCCCGTGGTGATGGAAGCCGCGGAAAAGTCGGCCGGCCAGTCGTTGGCGGCCGCTCAGAAAGCGCTGGCGGCGGTTACCGCCGAGCGCGATCGGCGGGCCAAAGCCGTCGAAGCGGCCCAGGCCGCGCTGGCGGCCGTCCAGGCCCAGCTCGCGGCCTGCCAGGCGGAGTTCGACACGGCCGTTGCCGACATGAGCGACGGCTGGTCGCGCGACTTTACGATCGCGACGCTCAAGCCGCTCACGCCCGAGCAGCTATGCTGGTCGGTCTTCCGCGCGACCGGGGTTTACGACCGCAACTGGCGTGCCCAGGCCGCGGAGCTCGAAAAGGCGGCGCCGCTCGCCGACGAGCAGAAAAAGGATCCTGCGCAAGTCGC
>CAZHIV010000195.1:0-4944 GCA_964532675.1 uncultured Planctomycetaceae bacterium | reverse complement strand
GCTCGATTTGTTCCGCACCAATCTGGATACGCGGCCACCGCTCATCCCGGACGGCCAGCCATCGAGCGGATTCGTGCTCGATTGGCGGTTTGGTCCCCCGGCTGGTCCATTCTCGAAGCCGTTTTTCACGCTCGATTCCGTGGACATCGATCCGGCCATGAAGCTGCCCTATTCGACGGGCGCCTACAACGGCGACGGATTCCAAGCCAGTCATTGGGCCGACGTCGGCATCGGCCTTATGGTTCCAGATCTCGACCCCGGCATGATCCTGGACGTGAGCGCGCTGGATGTGCTGGCGTTCAACGTGATTGGCTGGGACCTGGTGCCCGAACCCTCAAGCGGCCTGCTCCTTCTGCTCGGGCTCAGTGCGGTGGGGGCGCCGGTTGGCCGCCGAATAAACCGGCGCCGCGCAAGTTAACTTCCCGCGCCGATTTCATCGCGGTGCTGGATGCGTCGCATTCTGCGCCCGCTTTAACCGACTCAGCATGTCGGCTAGAATGCTGAGATTGCGGACTTTTCGAATTCTCACGCGTTCACTCCCGGGAGCATTGAAAATGGCGGCGCAGCAGGGCGGACAGATCGACACGGTGATGCAGGAGAAGCGGCTGTTTCCGCCGCCCAAGGAGTTCGCGGCCAAGGCGCGGATCAAGTCGCTCGAGGAATACCAGCAGCTTTGGGACCGTGCCGCGGCCGATCCGCCCAAGTTCTGGGCCGAGCTGGCCCGCGAAGAGCTGCACTGGTTCGAGCCGTTCGACAAGCCGCTGGTTTGGAACGAGCCGTTCGCCCAGTGGTTCGCCGGCGGAAAGACGAACTTGTCGTACAACTGCCTGGACCGCAACATCGAGGCGGGCTTGGGCGAACGCCTCGCCCTCTTGTGGGAAGGCGAGCCGGGCGACACGCGAAAGCTCACGTACGCCGAGCTGCACCGGGAAGTATGCAAGTTCGCCAACGTGCTGAAGGAGCTGGGCATCGAACAGGGCGACCGCGTGTCGATCTACATGCCGATGGTGCCGGAGCTGGCGGTCGCCATGCTGGCCTGCGCGCGGATCGGGGCAATTCACTCGGTGATCTTCGCGGGCTTTTCGGCCGAGGCGATCGCCGACCGCAACCGCGACGCCGAGGCCAAGCTGCAAATTACGGCCGACGCCGGCTGGCGACGGGGCAAAGCGCTGCTGCTCAAGGAAACGGTAGACGAGGCGCTCGCCAAGAGCCCGAGTGTGCAGAAGTGCATCGTCCTGCGGCGCGGCGGCACGAGCGGAGCCGACGCCGCCCAGGTCGACATGCAGCAGGGCCGCGATTATTGGTGGCACGAGCTGATGGCGAAGGCGTCCGCCGATTGCCCCGCCGTCCCACTCGATAGCGAAGCGCCGCTGTACATCCTCTACACGAGCGGCTCGACCGGGAAGCCCAAGGGCATCAAGCACACCACCGCCGGGTACAACCTGTACGTGAAAAAAACGTTCCAATGGGTGTTCGATCACCGCGACGACGACATCTTCTGGTGCACGGCCGACATCGGCTGGGTCACGGGGCACAGCTACGTGGTCTACGGTCCGCTCTCTGCCGGGGCGAGCGTGCTGATGTACGAGGGCGCGCCGAACCACCCGGACGAAAGCCGTTTCTGGCAAATCGTCGAGAAGTACAAGGTCACGATCTTATACACGGCCCCGACCGCCATCCGGGCTATCATCAAGGGGGGCGACGCTCACGTAAAGAAGCACGACCTCTCCAGCCTGCGGCTACTGGGCACCGTGGGCGAGGGCAACAACCCCGAGGCCTGGATGTGGTACCACCGCGTGATCGGCGGCGAGCGGTGTCCGATCGTCGATACCTGGTGGCAGACCGAGACGGGCGGCATCATGATGAGCCCGCTGCCGGGCGCCATTCCCACCAAGCCGGGCAGTTGCACCAAGCCCCTGCCGGGCGTTCTTCCCGCCATCGTCGATCCGCAGGGTAAACCGGTCTCCACGCATCAAGGCGGCTGGCTGGTGATCACGCATCCCTGGCCCGGAATGCTCCGCGGCATTTGGGGCGACGACGAGCGCTACAAGGACGTTTATTGGAGCAAAGTGCCCGACAATTACCTGGCCGGCGACAACGCCCGCTGCGACGACGACGGCTACTACTGGATCATGGGCCGCATCGACGACGTGCTGAACGTCTCGGGCCACCGGCTCAGCACGATCGAGATTGAAAGCGCCCTGGTGTCGCATCCCAAGGTGGCCGAAGCCGCCGCCATCGGCCGGCCGGATGAGATCAAGGGCGAGGCCGTTGCCGTATTCGTGACGCTTCGCGACGGCGAGCCCAGCGACGCGCTGCGCGACGAGCTCAAACAGCACGTTCGGCACGAGATCGGCGCGCTGGCCCAGCCGGACGACATCCGCTTCACCGCGGCGCTGCCCAAAACGCGCAGCGGCAAGATCATGCGCCGCCTCTTGCGCGACATCGCCGCCGGCAAAGAGACGATCGGCGACACCACGACGCTCGAAGACTACAGCGTGCTGGCCAAGCTCCGTCAGCACGAGGAATAGCAAAGTGCCCACCCGCTTATGGCCCGACTGCTGCTCCTCATCCAAGTCAGCCGGCCGATTGTTTGGCCCGTGCTGCCGTTGGTGTACGGGCTGGGGTTGAACGCCGCGCGGGGGCCGGTCACCACGGCGGCCGTCGTGCAGATGCTGCTGCTCACCTTGCCGATGAACCTCATCGGCTGCGGGCTGAACGACATCTACGATTACGAGTCGGACCGCCGCTGCCCGCGGCGGCGGGCCATCTGGGGCGCGGTCGTGACGGCCGAGGACCGGCCGTTCATCTGGCAGGCCTGTCTGGCGATGGTGCCGCTGGTGATCCTGGGCGCATGCCTGACGCGCAACTGGGACAACATCGTGGCCACCGTGTCGCTCGTGCTGGTGGCGTGGTTCTACTCGGTGCCGCCCGCGCGGCTGAAAGAGCGGCCGCCGCTCGATTCACTGGCCAACGGGCTCGGTTATTTCCTGTTGCCGTTCGTGATGGGGTACAGCCTGGCCGCCGATCCGAGGGCGATGCCGCTGCGGTACTACCTGCTCGCGCTGTGCGTCTGCGGCATTCATGCGCTGGCGACGGCGGCCGATTACGAGGCCGACCGGGCGGCCGGGCATCGCACGTTGGCGGTTGTCTTCGGTCGCCGCGCGGCCGCGGGCGTCGCCTTCGCGGCCTTTCTCGTCACGTCGCTGCTCGCCGATTTCCACGGCACCGCGGTGCGCGTCTACGTGGCAGCCTGCGCCGCGATCACCTTGGTGACGGTGGTTTTTCCCCGGGAACGCACGATCGCCGCCGCCTGCTTCCTGGTGTTTGCCGGATTCCTCGCCGCCGCTGTGGCACACATCCTGGGTTGATAGGCGCGCCACTTCGGCGTCCAATGAAGTGGTTTGGCTTGGCGCCCCGTTATCAATCGCGTCCAGGGAGAATGCGAAGCATTTGACGCGACTTGCGGCGGGCCGATAATTGATTTGTCCTTGCTAGTACGTGCCGCCTGGAACGAAAGGAAACTACGATGACCGTTCAATCCCCGTCGGAATTGGTCCAAAAGAAGTGCCAGCCGTGCGAGGGCGGCGTGGAGCCCTATTCGCCTGAGGAGGCCAAGCAGCAGCTTCGCGAGCTCGACGGCTGGCGGATCACGCACGACGGGCAGCGCATCCGCAAGGATTGGAAAGTGAAGAACTTCATGGCCGGCATCGACTTTTTCAACGACTGCGCGAAGCTGGCCGAGGAAGACGGCCACCATCCGGACTTGCACATCGAGGGCTATCGCAACGTGTCGGTCGAGCTCTGGACGCACGCCATCGGCGGGCTGAGCGAGAACGATTTCATCCTGGCGGCCAAGATCGACGAGTTGCCGATCGAGCTGAAGGACTGAATGCTTGGAACAGCCGCGACCAACTTGTTGTCCGAAGGAGGGCGATTGGTCTTTTCGATGTCGTCAGCCGCGTCGTTTCCCTGTTACCTCGTGCGGAAGAGCGCCGATGGCCCGGTTGCCGCCGGCGTGGAGACGATCACCACGGACAGCCTGCCGCCGGGCGACGTGCTCATCCGCGTCGCCTATTCGTCACTCAACTACAAGGACGCGCTGGCCTGCCAGGGGCATCCCGGCGTGGTGCGCTCTTTTCCGCATGTGCCGGGGGTCGATTGCGCGGGAACGGTGGTCGAGAGCGAATCGGACGATTTTCGCCCCGGCGACGAAGTGCTGATAACGGGCTACGACCTGGGCGCCGGACACTGGGGCGGATTCGCCGCTTTCGTACGCGTGCCCGCCGATTGGATCGTGCCGCTCCCCATCGGCTTGCCTCTTCGCGAGTCGATGATCTACGGCACCGCCGGCTTCACCGCCGCCCAATGCGTCACGGCGATCGTCGAACGGGGAATCGAGCCGGACCGCGGACCGGTCGTCGTGACCGGCGCGACGGGCGGCGTCGGCTCGCTGGCGATCGCCATCCTGGCGAAGCTGGGGTATGAGGTGGCGGCGGTGACGGGAAAGCGCGAGCAGCACGAATGGTTGCGCCGCCTGGGTGCCCGCACGTTACTGAGCCGCGAAGACGTCGTCGACACAACGGGCCGGCCGCTGCTCACGGCACGCTGGGCGGCGGCCGTGGACACAGTCGGCGGGCTGCCGCTCGCGACCATCCTCAGGTCGATCGATCACCGTGGCTGCGTCGCCGCCTGCGGACTGGTCGCCGGCGCGGAGCTTGAGCTAACGGTGTATCCGTTCATCCTCCGCGGCGTCACGCTCGCCGGCATCGATTCGGCCAAGTGCCCCCGGCCGCAGCGGCTCGAAATGTGGCAGAAGCTGGCCGGCCCCTGGCGGGTCGAGCAGTTGGATGAAATCGCTGACGAAATCACGCTCGACGACCTGCCGGATCGCGTGCAGCGAATTCTCGCGGGAAAAACCGTCGGCCGGACTGTCGTGACGCC
>CAZHIV010000194.1:0-4105 GCA_964532675.1 uncultured Planctomycetaceae bacterium | reverse complement strand
TGTGCGCCTCGATCAGACCCCTATCCCCGAAGAGTTACTGGCTGTTCCCGTCACCCCGGCGAAAGCCGGGGCCCAGTAAAACAATCCCCCGTTCCCGTCGTTCCGGCGAAAGCCGGAACCCAGTAATGCGCGCTCAGCGCTTGTCGTATTCGTCGTGGCGGCGAAACCAGATTCCCGTCTCGTTACGCCCTCGTGGCGCCCGGTCGAGCCACTGGTACATGCCCCAGAGCCCGTCCACCCCGCGCGCGTAGGCCGAGTACGTGTAGTAGACGACCCCGTCCTCGAGAGCGAACGCACTCATTCCGGGCTGTTCCCGCGTGAACGTCGCCCAGTCCGTACCGGCGCCCGCCGCGAATTCGGCGAGTGGCCCATCCTTCCCGGCCTCCAGGATGGGCCTGACGTCTTCCGTACGATAGTTGTACTCGACGAGGCCCGAGCGCTGCTGCTCCTCCGTGACGGAAGTGTTGAAGTCGTAATTGAAGTCGCTTTCGAAAGAAGATGCCCACGGGAAGCTCCAGCCCATCCGACGCTTGTACGCCTGCAGCTTCGCGAGCGGAGCACGGGAGACCGCCCAGAGCATCACGTCATGGTTGGCCAGGTGTGCGACGAACCCGTTGAAGCCGTCCGCAATGGATGAGCAGGCTGGACACCCTGCCTTGTAGTCGGGCCCGAACATGAAGTGGTAGACGAGGAGCTGCGAGCGCCCTCGGAAGAGTTCCGCCAGCGGGGCACTCCCCTCGTCGGTCTCGAATCGGTACGCCTTGTCGATCCGAACCCACGGCAGCTCCTGCCGCCGCCGCGCCAGCTCGTCGCTGCGCCGCGTGAGCTCCTTCTCCGCCTCGAGCAGCTCGAGTCGCGCTGCGAGCCACTCTTTAGGTGTCCCGGTCATATGCTTCGTCATCGCTCTTCCTCTTCTTCGTCAACGTAGGGCCGAATTCATTCGGCCACCGGCCCCGGGCAAGCCTCGCGCGTAGGGCCGAATTCATTCGGCCGAAGGTGTCGCCGGCCGGTTGAAACCGGCCCTACGTCAGCTTTTCCTCGAAGAACTCGATCGTGCGGTCCCAGGCGAGCTTCGCGGCGGTCTCGTCGTAGCGCGGCGTCGAGTTGTTGTGGAAGCCGTGGCTCGTGCCGTCGTACACGTGCATCGTGTACTCGACGTCGTTCGCCTCGAGCGCGGCCTCGAAGTCCTCGCGCATCGCGTTGATGCGCGGGTCGTTCTCGGCGTACTGGACGAGCAACGGCGCTTCTATCTTCGCGACGTCCGCCGCATCGGGCGCCGCGCCGTAGAACGGCACGCCGGCGTCGAGGCCGTTTCGCAGAGTCACCGCGAGATGGCTGACCATGCCACCGCCCCAGCAGAATCCCACTGCGCCCAGCTTTCCCGTCGACGACTCATGGGCTTTGAGATAGCGCGCGCTATTGACGATGTCCTGGCTTAGCTTGGCTGGATCGAGCTTCGCCTGCATCTCGCGGCCGTCGTCGTCGTTGCCCGGATAGCCGCCAACCGGGCTCAAGCCGTCTGGCGCCAGCGCGAGGAAGCCGGCGATCGCCACACGCCGCGCGACGTCCTCGATATAAGGATTGAGGCCGCGGTTCTCGTGGATGACGAGCACGGACGGCCACGGGCCCTCGCCGCTCGGCTTGACGAGATAACCGCGCATCTTGCCCGAGGTGCCGCCCGGCGACGGATAGGTGACGTAGCTCGGCTTGATGCGCTCGTCGGTGAAGGAGATCGTCTGCGCCTGCGCGTAGCGCGGCAGCATCGCCTGCGCGAGCGCGAGCGCGGACACGCCGCCGACGACTGATATTGCCGCCGCGCGGCGCAGGAACTCGCGGCGGTCGATCGCGCCGTGGCAGTAGGCGTCATAGAGCGCGAGGATCTTTGAATCGGGCTGGTGTTCGCCGGGCATTGTTGTGACTCCTTCGGGCGGCTGGCACGCACGATTATATTAGCGCACGGCTCAGAGAATCCCGTCCGCCTCGCAGAGTCCCTCGATCGCTCACGAGAAATAGGAGCTGAAATCGCGCTGGACAATGCCCATTTTTTGGACGATTGGGTCGCGCCAGCCATGGGTAAAATTCTCCTTACTTGAAGGGGCGTAAAACAAGCAGATTTATCCACGTTGTCTAGTAAAGTTGACTTTACTTATAGGTGAAAATAGTAAAGAATACTTTACCATGAGCTCGAAATCACCCGGCCGCTATGTCACGACATCCGTCGCAGGAGAGTCGGTCAAGGCCTTTGTGCCCGATCGGCTGCCCGTAAAGTTGCCTGCCAGGCTCATTGCAGATTTGAGCGACGACCTTCGTGCCGCGGAAGACTCGTTGGCTCGCCTGGACCTGGCGGGCGAAATGATCCCGTCACTGGCCTGGTTCATCTACGCGTTCGTTCGCAAGGAGGCTTTGCTTTCATCGGAAATCGAGGGCACGCAGGCGACGCTGATCGACGTCTTCTCATACGAGCACACGGCACAGGCCGGTTCATCGTCGATCGACGATATCGAGGAAGTTACCAACTACGTGGCCGCCATCAACCATGCCCTCGGCCAGATCCACTCCAAACGCGGGTTGCCAATCTCCGTGCGGCTTCTGAGTGACTGTCACCGCAGGCTCATGCGGGGCGCACGCGGCGCCGACAAACAACCGGGCGAGATCCGCCGCTCACAGAACTGGGTGGGCGGAACCCGGCCGGGAAATGCAGTGTTTGTCCCGCCACCCGCTGACAAAGTCGTGGGACTGCTCAACGATCTGGAAACTTACATCCACGAACAAGACGACCTGCCGGCGTTGCTGCGCATCGCCCTGGCTCATGTCCAGTTCGAGACGATTCACCCGTATCTGGATGGCAACGGCCGGGTCGGCCGCATGCTGATTGCGCTGCTGCTCGATCATTGGGGACTCTTGCGGAGCCCCCTCCTCTACTTGAGCGTCTACCTGAAGGAAAACCAGGCGGACTATTACCGTTGGCTGAGCGCGGTACGGACGGATGGCGATTGGCCGGGCTGGTTCAGGTTTTTCCTGCACGGCATAGACTCCATAGCCCGGGACGCGACCAGCACGGCGCGCTCGCTGTATCGTCAGGTCAGCGACGATCGCCGAGCATTACTGGCGGCGAGTGGCGTCACAATATCGGCCATCCAACTGTTCGAGCTTCTGCCCGACCATCCCGTGATAAGCACTGCCGTGGTCACAAAGCTGCTCGAAACAACCAAACCGACCGCAGGCAAAGCCATCGAATTGCTGGAGAGCGCAGGCATCCTGTCCGAGATCGGACAGCGCAAGCGGGATCGGCTATATAGCTATCACAAATACGTGGGGCTGTTAGGTTAGCTGCGCCTGCTCATCCGCCCATGCCTCTCGAAATCACCCTCACCGACATCGAAGCGGGCAAGATCGTCTGCATCGTCTCCGGCGGCCTGAGCGCGTCGCTCTCGATCGATGTCTTCAAGCCCGCCCGCAAGCGGCCGAGCCGCGACGTTTACGTATACTTGATGTGCTCGCGATTTCAAGACACCAATCATGCACAAGTCCGCATCGGGCATCGCTTTATACGTAATTGAGGAATTCTTACAGAATCCCGTCCGCCTCGCAGAGCCCCTCGACCGCCATCGCATGATCCATGCGGACGCCGTCCCATTGGGTCACGCAGGTCTGCGCCGAGATGCCGAGCCGGCGCTGCATGTTGAATAGCTGCTTGATACTGCCGTTCCTCTTCGGCGGGTCCCCGGCCGGCAGGGAGCGGCCGTCGGGAGACTTGAAGCGGATGTCGCCGTGCGCGTCGCGATAGAGCTCGAAGCGGCCCTCGTGTACGAGGCGATGGTGGAAGCGGCACAACAAGACGAGATTGTCGAGCTTGGTCTCGCCGCCGTCGGCCCAGTGCCGGATGTGGTGACCGTCCACCCAATGGGTCTGGGTGCAGCCCGGGAAGCGGCAGCCGCCGTCGCGCACTTTCAACGCCCGCCGAATGGCCGGCGGAATACTGCGCGTTCTGCGGCCCACATCGAGCGGCAGCCCGGTCCGGTCGTCGAGCATCTGCACGAGGCTCGCCTCGCAGGCGAGCCGGCGCACCGTGTCCGAGGCGATCCACGGACCGTCCTCGATCTCC
>CAZHIV010000193.1:0-2862 GCA_964532675.1 uncultured Planctomycetaceae bacterium | reverse complement strand
CGGCTCGACCGGCGGATCGGCCGCGCCTGCCTCCGTCGACGTGTCCGTCTCTTCGGCAGCGGGGCGTACCGCGTACGGATCGCGAACGATGGGCTGCTCGATTTCGGCTTTCGAGTCCGTCACGGCAGCAATCGGCGAATCGTCGGCCGCACCCTTACCTCCCGCCCACATGCCAACTGCCAAGCCGACCAGCAACAGCAGGCCGCCGCCGACGCCCCACAGCACCAAGGGCACAGTCGTCGCGGCGACAGGCACCGGCGGCGCGGACGCCTCGACAAACTCCATCGTCGGCGCGGACGTGCTATCGACAGGCTGCGGCTGCACCGCCGAATCGGCCTGGACGACCGACGCCTCGGTCGACACAGTTTGCCAACCGGCGGGCGGTACGATATGCACCATGCTCTCGCATTTCGGACAAGCGTGGATTTGGCCCACAATGCGTGTGTCGCGCACCTTCAGCCGGGCGCCACACGTTTCGCAGATGACGGGAAAAGATTCCACTGCTTCGTCCAACCCAACGCGGCCCAATACGGCGAGGCCAATACGGCGAGGCCGCTTCAGCGGCCGGGAGGGAGGGCCCCTATCTTCGACCTATTCCATCCGCGCGTGCCCGTTTATTGCCTCCTCTATGATACCATGCGCCGCAAATCGCACCCGTTAGGGCTGCTCCTGCTCGAAAACGGGCGGCAGCACCTCGCCGCGCTCCGCCACAGCCGCGCGCGTTGTGACCGCGATCTGCTCCCCTCCCCCTGGCCCGGCTGGCAATACCACGTAGACGAGCTTCTGCCGAGGGTCGCCGGGCCCGGTGGCCGTCTTGTCTGGATTCGCCAGCCGCAGGATTTCGACCAGAATCTCCTCCGCCGGCCTGTTCTCTAGATCGATGCCGAACGATTGGTTCTTCGTAATACCCTCGGCTTGCAAATCCGCGCTACGGATCACAATCGGCACGCCCACGTCTTGACCGAGCTGATCCAGTGCCGCCTCCAGCGTGTCGCGCGGAAAGCTGAGCGTCGTAACGCGCCGCAAACGCTCGCGCGCTGTATTCGTCTGAGTTAAATCCATCGCCGAAGGCGCGGTCGCTTCAGCAACCGTGCGAGCGCCGCCCGCCAGTTCGGCCAGCGTCAGCTCGGCGCCCATCAACAGGTTATGCCCGGCCACCGTCGGCAGGTAGCATCGCAGCACGGCATGGTCCGGCTCGAAGCCGCTGCGGCTGTAGGCGACGAGTCGGCGAACCATGCCGGGGAACCGCTCGACGACGGCCCGCCCGTACGGTTGCGGGTCGAGCCGCGCGACGTACTGCTCCAACTTCTCGGGCACCTGGGCGAGCCGTTCGGCAAGGATTCGCGCCGCGCGCTCCGGCGAAGTATCGAGCGTGGGCGTGGCGACGAGCTCCACAAAAAAGTTGTCGTCCCAATGCACGCTCAGCGCGGCGGCGCTCAGCTCGTCGCCGAGAAACCAAAAGAGTGGATCGCGAAGCCCGGCCATCTGGCCGTCGAACAGGCGGCGGCCGTCGCTGAACAGAAAATTGGGCGCGAAGATCACCGTCACATGCCGGTCGGCGTCGGTATGCGCCAGCAGTCGCTCGACGTCGCGCCGCAGCAGCGGCGGATCGCCTGCGAGGTCGATGATGTCGGCGATGGAGCTTTCCGGCGCCACGACCAGTAACGTGTCGTCGTCGTTCAGCAGATAGTATGCACGCCCGTCGGCCAGCCGATAGGACTGCCCGTTGTGGCTTTTCTCAACCGCGTTCGGCAATCTGTCCGCGACATGCTCGGCCGCGGTGCGTCCACTGAGCCTGGCTAAGAGTGTCGCTTCCCATGCATCGCTTTCGGAAATACGGCAGCCAATGATGGCTTGCTGCACGCCGAAGGGATTACGAAGCACTTCGTCCAATAATTGTGCACCGCGCATCCCAAGTGGACCTGCCGCGTCGAAGACCTTGTCCATTTCCGGGTGTCCGGCAAACGCCGCTGGCCGAAGCGCTACTACGATTTGCACTCCCGGCGGCAGATACGCGAGCTCCAGCGGCGGCCCGTCGGTCGGCGATATCCACAGCGTTTCTCGATCGTCGTCGATGAGAAGCACCTGGTCGCCGCGCCGTTCGGCGATCTGGGACGACGGCATGTGCGACTCTGGCGCAGACGTTGGGACTTTTGCCGAAAGCGAGGCATCGCCGCCGGCGGAGCGCGCGCCCGGCTGCCGCGTGGAGACCACAACTCGTCCGGCGATCAGAAGCCCGAACGCCAGGCAAATCAGCACTGCCCACACAATGAGTCGACGGTTCGCCCGCCCCGTCGGCGGTGCGTCAGAACGCGTCGATTTTGCGGTATGCGGATTGCCCATCGAGCGATAGAGTGGCTAAGCGACGGCACGAGGCGGATTGTATATCGATGCCCGTCAATTTACGTCACCGTGCAGCATCCGACCAGCGACACGCACGTCGTCCCTCCGTAATGCCGTTTGTACGATCGCCGCGCCTCTGAGTTTCTGGCCGACAGCCGATAGCCAACAGCCGAGAGCCCGCATGCGATCTTTCGAAGCCGTGCAGATGTATTTTCACCGGGCGGCCGACGAGCTGGAGCTCGCCGATAGCTTGCGGGTGCTGCTCGTGCGGGCGCGGCGCGAAGTGCAGGTGCAAATCCCGGTGGAAATGGACAACGGCGAGGTGCACTCGTTCATCGGCTATCGCGTGCAGCATAACCGGGCTCGCGGGCCGATGAAGGGCGGCTTGCGCTACCATCACGAGGTCGATCTCGACGAAGTCCGCAGCCTGGCCTCGCTGATGACCTGGAAAACGGCCGTCGTCAACCTGCCCTACGGCGGCGCGAAGGGCGGTATCGCCGTCGATGTGGCGACGCTCAG
>CAZHIV010000192.1:0-2605 GCA_964532675.1 uncultured Planctomycetaceae bacterium | reverse complement strand
CCGTCCCACCGATTCTGTAATTGCTAGCAGTAGGGTGTGTCGAGGCTTGGCGAGACACACCAATTGTGCCGGATTCTGGTGTGTCTCGCGGACTCGACACACCCTACGACTTTTTTTACAGAAGAAACGCCACGGTATCTGCTAGCCGGTGCGGACAACTGTGACACAGGCCAGCGGCCTGTGCCACTAAGCCGCGAGCATCCTAACGTCCGGTTACGGCTCGTCGTCGGTATCGGGCTGCTCGATGGGCCGCGGAGCCGGCGACGAATCGGCTGTCTTCTTCGTTTGGCGGCGCTTGCGCTTCTCCTCGGCCCGCTGCTTCTTCTCGATCTCGCGCCGCCGCTTTTCGAACGTGTTTTGATTCTTGGCCACCGTAGGTCCTGTTTCGGTTAAGGGACGTGGCGAAGCAACGGCGCGCACTGCCGCGGCAAAGCGCGGCAGTGCGCTCCATTAGCAATACGGGCCGTTATGGCGTCCGACGAGGGACGCGCGGGCGAAGCGGCAGTCGTTAGTAGCCGCCGCGTCGGCCACCGCCACCGCCACCGCCGCCGTAGCCGCCGCCGCCGCGACCGCGACCACCACCCCCGCCGCCGCCGCCGCCACCGCGACGATCTTCGCGCGGACGGGCTTCGTTCACCGCCAGGGCGCGGCCGTCGTGCTCTTTCAGGTTGAGACCTTCGATGGCGGCCGCCGCTTCCGCGTCGCTCGACATCTCGACGAACCCGAAGCCTTTGCTCCGGCCGGTGTCGCGGTCCATGATGACTTCGGCGCTCTGCACCTGGCCGAAGGGAGCAAACAATTGGTCCAGATCCGAGCTCGACGTGTTGTAGCTCAGATTCCCGCAATACAATTTCTTTCCCACCGCTAAAACTCCTGTGGCTGGGAAGGACAGCCCGCCATTTCACTTTCGGGGCTGGAGAGAAAGGGGCCGAACTTGGTGGCCCACCAGGAGGGACGGCAAATGGGCACTCCGGCAGCTGTC
The DNA here is from genome assembly GCA_964532675.1 of uncultured Planctomycetaceae bacterium. GTDB lineage: Bacteria > Planctomycetota > Planctomycetia > Pirellulales > Lacipirellulaceae > JABDGM01. The sequence goes on along the minus strand of CAZHIV010000192.1, from coordinate 1,623 downwards.
TCGAAAGACGCGGCGGCACATGACTCGTTCGTCGACCAACCGAGGCCTATTATGGCGGGTCCGGCGGGGGAAGTCCAGCCCTGCTGGCTGGGTGGTTTTTCAGCAGGCGCCGCCCGGACGCAAGCGAATCGCTCTTCCCCAATCTCAAATCGCTCTGCAACAATCCGCCCCATGGGGCGAACTGCGGTGGACTTTGGCGTGTATCTGTTGGTGCGAGCGCTCGTGGCCGTCGTGCAGGCCCTGCCGCTGGCGACCTGCGAAAAAGGAGCGGAGCTGCTGGCGACGCTCTTCACGCGCTGGATCCCCGTGCGGCGCGAAGTCGTGGAGGCCAACTTGAAACAGGCCTTCCCAAACCTCACCGCGCGCCACCGCCGGGCGATGACCTGGCAAATGTGGCGGCACTTGATGCTCATGCTCGCCGAGATCGCCCACACGCCGCGAAAAATCCACGAGACGAACTGGAAAGAGCACTCGCACATCGTCGAGCAGGAGCTGTTCGTGCGAACGCTGCTCTCCGGTCGCCCGCTCGTGCTGATCTCCGCCCATTACGGCAACTTCGAGCTGGGCGGCTATCTGATGGGGCTCTTCGGCTTCCCGACCTACACCGTCGCCCGCGCGCTCGACAACCCCTATCTCGACCGGTTCGTGAACGACTTTCGCGGCCGCACGGGCCAGTACATCCTCGGCAAGAAGGGCACCAGCGACGAGATACAGCGCACACTCGCGCGGGGCGGCATCCTCACGCTGCTGGGCGATCAGCACGCCGGGAAGAAAGCCTGCTGGGTCGACTTCTTCGGCCGGCCCGCCGCCACCCACAAGGCAGTGGCGCTATTCTCGCTCGGCAACGGCGCCCCCACCATGGTCAGCTACGCGCGCAGGCTCGATAGGCCGCTGCACTACGAAGTCGGCCCGCAGGCGATTTGCGATCCGGCCGAGCCGGGCTTCGAGCTGGGCAGCGTTCAGCTCCTGGCCCAGTGGTACACCGATCACCTGGAGGCCCTCATCCGCCGCTCGCCGGAGCAGTACTGGTGGCTTCACCGACGCTGGAAAGGCGAGCCGCCGGCGCGACGGAAAAAAGCGGCATGAAGCAGCTGCCGCGACCCGAGCGGTACTCTGATTGAGAGAAAGAGGGCGAGTTGGTAAGGGGCAATTTGGAAGTTTCTTCTTCTGGATCTTCCGACAACTTAATGGGTGAATATGGCCTGCGGCCAATTGGCTTCTTGCGGGGGAATGTGTTCCTAGGGCGTTGCCCTAGGCTACGGTGAGGATGGCCGTCGGCCAAAGGCCTCTTGTCACCGTAGCCTAGCTCGCAGGGCGGCCGTGGCCGTGGCCTCGTCGAACAGGAGGATGGCCATTGGCCAACGGCCTCTTGTCACCGTTGCCTAGGGCAACGCCCTTGTCGTTACCCACAAAACGGCGCTTCGTGGAGACATGTCCCGTAGGGACAAACGAAAATAGCCCAGCGATTTATCGCTGGGTACTCAGGCACAGCACCGTATCAAGTCCCGTAGGGACGACGGAAGCTTCTGCCGTCCCTACGGGACTTGAAGGTGTTTTTCCGTTTTCCCCCCAGCAATGAATTGCTGGGCTATTGTCAGACGTCCCTCCGGGACGGATTTGTGG
>CAZHIV010000191.1:0-11630 GCA_964532675.1 uncultured Planctomycetaceae bacterium | reverse complement strand
TCACCGAACAGGGCGTCGCGATGCTCTCCAGCGTGCTCCGCAGTCGCCGGGCCGTGCAAGTGAACATCGAAATCATGCGGGCCTTTGTCCGGTTGAGAAGAATACTCGCCGAGAATTCCGACCTGGCCCACAAGCTAGACGAGTTGGAACGCCGCGTCGGCAAGCACGACGAGCAACTCATTCACGTCGTCCGCGCGATTCGCCAGCTCATGGAACCACCAGCAACCGGCAAGCGGCGCCGCATCGGTTTTCACGTCCAGGAAGATGACGAAACGGACGCTCCGCGCGCCCGGAAGAAGGTGGGCAAGTAAAGCAGCAGAGACTGGCATTTGCCGCGGGGTGGATTTACAATGAATCGCGACCCGCGGGCAGAACAGCGAGGCGGCTGAGCTATTACATTCGTAGTACTCCGCGACGATGGGGGAGCGGATTATGGCGAAGTGGTATTACGTCGTCGATGGCCAAAAAGGCGGCCCGCTTGAAATAGTCGACTCGACATTCTAAACCGTTGTAACCGCAAGCTTACCTGACAACTACACGGTTGCGCGACCCAAGGGATGTAATCACATCCTTGATACGGACACATGCGGCGCCCATCGCAGCACGATAATTACCATTGCGATGAGGGGAATAGCTGGCGTGTGTGAGCCCGGCAAGGTCCGTGGGCAACTTGAGATCAATAGAACGATCTGTCACGATCATCGTCCGCCGGCGTCCGAGCTTGCCCATAAATAAGCCAAGCTCAACGAGGACATTATCCCGCGGCGCATTTGAAAGAGCGCCCCGGCTTCCAGCGACGTCGTCGCCGGTCAAGACTAGTACTGCAAAATCAAAGCCGTCTAAATTCGATTCCAGTGCCTCTAGGGTGTATTCACCCGGACCAAACATTGTCGTCCATGGTACCACCTCGCACGTATGTTCTAAGTTCACCACAATTGCTTCGACAATTGGTAATCCCTCCACGGAAGAACCAACGAACACAGACGGGCGAGAATCGTTTGCCATCTTAGCCAGCCCTATACGAGGAGCTCTCGTAATTGCTTAACGTTGTCTGCAATTCGGATATCTGTCGGCGGAGTTGATCGAAACGGCGCAATTCCTCCTGACGGCGGAGCTGTTCCCGATGGCGGAATTCCGCCTGACTTTGATGTGTAATCTCGTCGTATTCTCTAGGAATTCTGTCCTGTTCAATGACCTGCAGCAGCTTCGAAATGCAAAGCTTGTTCATGCTGGTCCGTAGGTCATGGGCTTCTGTCCGCAGGTACTCGTGCATACTCTTGGGCAACCGGACGGTAATCACCCGGGTTGGCTCACTCTCGTGGTCAGCGGTGTTCTTCCGCTCGCGGAGCTTAACGAGCCACTTTTGAATTTGCTCGAACTCCGGGCTCTTTTCGAACGCGTTGAGGTCTGCCAGCCGCGTGAACTGGTGGCGGACGATACCATCGACGCCAAGAATTTCGCGGAAGAATGTGACCCAGTCTGGCTCCGACTCGTAGAGCTGACGGGCGGTCTGCAGGATCTGCTGGTACTTTTCCGTAGATTGTGTAAGCAAGACGTTATCTCATCGACCTTGGGTTCTGCTAGCATGCCACTATTGCGATTGCTATTATTGCTAGCATCGAATGTCCCGTCAAGGCGGCTTTTTCCCTATCGTAAGGTGGCGATGCTAGCACCTTAGGTGATAGCATGCAAGCATATGCATGCTAGCCGGCTGCAGCGGCAAGCCGCTAGTGAGGAAAAGTGGGAGTCACAGAAACATGCTGCGAGAACCGCGCCACCCGCGGCAATGCAAAGTCCTGCTCGGCCGGGATTATTCGACACTTAGGCGACCACGAGGACCGATTCGGAGCAGACGCCTAAATCTGAATTGGGCGGGATGAACCCGGCCGCGATGTTTTCGATATCCGCCCAGAGGGAGAGTTTGTTGAGGCCGTCCAGCGCGGCGACTTTGTAGCATTCGGCCATGGTGGGATAGTTGAAGACCGTGTCGCGGAAGTAATCGATCGTGCCGCCCAGCGCCATGACGGCCTGGCCGATGTGGATGATTTCGGTGGCCGACTCGCCGATCGCGTGAACGCCCAACAGCTGGCGCGTGTCGCGGTGGAAGAGCAGCTTCAACAGTCCGGTGGTGTCGCCGGCGATGTGGCCGCGGGCGATTTCGCTGAAGCGGGCGATGCCGACTTCGTACGGCACGTGGTCGGCGGTGAGCTGCTCCTCGCTCTGGCCGACCATGGATATCTCGGGGATCGTAAACAGGCCGTAGGGCATGTGCGGGCAGGGGTCGAACTCGCAGCCCAGCATGTGGCAGGCGGCGCGCCGGCCTTGCTCCATCGAGGTGCTGGCCAGGGCGGGGAAGCCGACGACGTCGCCGACGGCATAGATGTGCGGCACGGGGGTTTGGAAGTGCTGGTTGCTCTTCAGCCGGCCGCGGTTGTCGGCTTCCAGGCCGGCGCTCGCCAGCCGCAGCGCGGCGGTGTCGCCGACGCGGCCGACGCTGAACAGGGCCGTCTCGGCCAGCAGGCGCTTGCCGCTTTCGAGCTCGACGGCCACGAGGCCGGGCTTCGGCTCGTGGATCTCCGTCACGCTCTCGCCCAGGCGGAAGCGCATGCCCTGCGAACGGGCATGATGCAGCAACGTATCGACGATTTCCTGGTCGCAGAATTCCAACAGGTGGGCGCGGCCGTCGACGACCGTCACCTGCACGCCCAGCGTGGCGAACATGATGGCGTACTCAAGCCCGATGACGCCGCCGCCCACGACGATCATCGAGCGCGGCATCGCGGGCAGATTGAGTATTTCGTCGGAGTCGAAAACGGTCTTGCCGTTGAAGGGGATATGCTCGGGCCGGGACGGACGCGTGCCGGGGGCGAGCAGGATGTGTTTCGCTTCGTAGGGATGGCAGTCGCTGCAGCCGGTGACTTCGACGCAATGCGGATCGACGAATGCCGCCTCGCCGCAGAGGACCGTGATGCGGTTGCGGGCGAACTGGTCCTGGATGACCTGCCACTCCGCCTGGGCGACCTTGACCATCTTCCGCCGCAGTTCGTCCATGGTGACGCTGCGCTTGCGGCGGTAGCTTTCGTCGTACACGTCGCGGTGGCGGAAGCCGGTGAGGTGGAGGATGGCTTCGCGAATCGTCTTGGAGGGGATAGTGCCGGTGTGGAGCGAGACGCCGCCCAACAACTCGCGGCAGCGCTCGATCACGAGCACGCGCCAGTTCTGCTTCGCCGCGGCGATGGCCGCCTTCTGGCCCGCCGGGCCGCTGCCGACGACAATCAGGTCGTATTGCATGTTGATGTTCTCTGGGAGGATTGCCCGTTGCTCGCCTGGGTGCCATAGGCACGGCTCGCCGCGCTATCCAAAGGTAGCTGACCGCGGAAACGGGGCCTGCGCTGGCGGGGTGCAGGCGGGGGTGCGCGGGCGCGCAGGGGCCGTTTAACGCGATTGCGCGGCGGGAGAGGAATAATCCAGAACCGGTTTGGAAACCCTCTCCCTTTGGGAGAGGGCAGGGTGAGGGTGCATCGATTGATGGTAACTCGCCCTCACCCAGGCCCCCTCCCAGGGGGAGAGGGAGGGAATCGCCCACGCGGTGTCGCCGCGGCGACCGAGCGTAGCTCGCCGGCTGCAGTGGAGGCGACGTTGGACTAGAAGGTTCGCGTCACATTGGCCAGAAGCTGATCGAGCGCGGCGAAATCGACGGGCTTGACCAGGTGCGCCGAGCAACCGGCGTCCAAAGCTTGCTGCCTGTCGCTCGCGCGACCCCAGCCGGTGAGGGCCACGATGAAGGCGTTCTTGCCGGCGGGCATCTGGCGGATGCGCCGCGTCGCCTCGTAGCCGTTGAGCTTCGGCATGCCGACGTCCATCAAAATGACCTCGGGCCTAAACTCGGGCACGAGATCCAGGGCCGCCAACCCGTCGTGGGCCGCGCGAACGTCGCGACCCTTGGCCTGCAACAGCAGGCTCAGCGTGCGGCACGAGTCCTGGTTGTCGTCGACGACGAGGACGCGTTGCTTAGGCGGCGTGGTTAGAGACTCGCCGTCCGCCGCAGCATCTTGCGTGTCGCCGTTGGCGCGCGCCAGGGAATCCGCAAGTGCGTGCTCCCGCTGCACCAGCGCCTTCTCGACCTCTTGGCGGTGCTCTCTCTCGGCGCCGAGCGCACGAGCTTTTTGCTGCAACCGGCCGATGGCCCGCAGCCGCTGGTCGGCGTTGTCGATTGCCGCGTAGCTTTCGGCCGGGATGACGCGCGAGTGGCAGCCGCAAACGCCGTCGAAGGGCTCCTCGTCGTCGACCTCGTCGAACGCCGTGATCTGGTAGGCGCAGAAAAGGGCAAACCGGTATTGCTTCGCCAGGTCGTTCCACAACTGTTCGAGCCGAATGGCTGCCTCCCGGTTCCCGTCGGCCCACAGCAGGGCGACCATCTCGCCGAAGGCGTGCACCCGCCGACCGCCTTGGGCCAGTTGCCCGATGAGCGTGCCGATGGTTTCCTGGAATCGCCCGGCGTCCGGCGCGCCGTCCACCATGAACTTTGTCAGTGCGTCGGACGCGTCGAGAACGACGTAGCGGCCCGACTCGATCACCTCGGAGATATTCACTCCCTGCGCCGCGAGCTTCTGTTGCAAGGCAAGCCGATGCGCGCGCGTCGCCAGCACCGCGCTCGCGGCACCGGCTGAGAGCGCGGCGCTCACATAGCCGCTGACCGATTCGACCAGGTACTCGTCCGTCTCATAGAACTGTACGAAATGCTCGGCCTCGCCCATGGCGGCCCAATCGACCTGCGGAGCAGCCGACGCGGCGCCCGCCGTCGCCAGGTCGGCCGAGGAAAGGACCGCCTGCAAATCCTCGTGCAGGTAAATGCGGTATCCGTTTTGAGGATGACGCCGCGGCTTGAGCTTGCCAGACCGATCCCAATTGCGAAGCGTCGCCGGCGAAACGCCCAGGAACTCGGCCGCTTCGCCGACGGTGAGGCAGTCCGCGAAATTCGGGTTGCCGCTTACACGTGCCATGCTATCTACCTTGCAAAAGGTTGCTAATGTTTGTCACACCTGGATAGTGTAGCGGAACTGCCCCAGGCGTCAACGCGCTTTGGCGGATTCACCGAGGAAACACGGAAATAAAGGGAAGCGAGGCGTCGTCCCGGATGCCGTTTCAGGAGCCCATGCGCCCAGGCGATCACTCTTCGAGCAATTCCAGAATTGGCCTGAGGTCCGCCAGGGTATCGATGACGGCATCCGGCCGGCAGCCATGCAGGGCGTCGCGCGGAGTGTTGCCGGTGGCCACGGCCACGCACCGCGCGCCGATGGAGCGGCCGCAGTCGATGTCGTGGGGCGTATCGCCGATGACGAGGACCTGGCCCGATTGGTCGCCCCGCGATCGCCCGTTGACGTGCGCCCGGCCGGCCTGGAGCGCGGCGGCCGCGATCTGGCAGCGGTCGTCGTACTCGTCGCCGAAGCCGCCAAAGGGGAACCATTCCCACAGCCCGTAGTAGCCGAGCTTTCGCCGCGCGCCTTCGCGCAAGTTACCGGTAAGGAGCCCGATGGCGACGTCGCCGCGATCGGCGAGCGCGGTCAGCAGCCCGGCGACGCCGGGCAGCACGTGGCCCTCGTGCGTGGGCAGGGTTTCTTCGAGCCGGACCAGGTAGCCGGTGCAGAACCGCCGCCAGTTCTCAGCCGAGGGCTCGATCCCGTGGCTGCGAAACAGGTCCATGGCGATCGCCCGGTCGCTGCGGCCGGCGAACGCCACGCGAGTATCGATCTCGGGGATCCCGAAATCGGCGGCCAGCGTGCGGGCAAACGCCGCCTGGCCGGCCCCGCCCGTGAGCACCAGCGTGCCGTCGATGTCGAGGAAGCAGATGTGCATGGAGGGTCGAGGGCTGAGGGCGGAAAGCTGAGGGCCAGATTCGACTGGCGGCACGCTCGACAAATCATAGCGGACGGCATGGCTCTGGCCAAATCGGACCGCCTCTGTTAACCTCGCAATGTCAAAGCTCTGGCTCTCAGCACTTAGCACTAAGCTCTCCGCTTTCCTCTCATGAAACAAGCCATCGCCGGCGTTGCTCCTGCTCAGTTGGGCGAAGTCACCGTGATGACGGTCTGGCCGTCGTTGTCGGCGACCTCGTTCGGCCGGTTTTGGGGGCGGCTGTTTGCGATCGAGGTCGGCTTCCGCCTGTTCGGCGTACCGCTGACGGTCGGCCGGCTCGTGGCCCTGGCGTCGATCCCGTTCATGGTCGCGCTTTATTTCCTGATGCGGCTGCCGCGGTTTCCGTTCGTGCTTTTCGGCATCAAGAATCCGTGGTGCTGGCAGTATCGGCTGACCAATCGCCGGCTCGTGGTGGAGAACCCGTTCGGCGACGAGATCAAGAGCACGTCGCTCGATCGGTTCGACACGATCGAGGTGGTGGTCGAGCCGGGCCAGGCGTGGTTCAAGGCGGGCGACCTGGTGTTTCGGCAGGGGGCGACGGAGACGTTCCGCATCTGGGCCGTGCCCCGGCCGCAAACGTTCCGGCACACGTGCCTCAAGGCGCGAATGTCGTACGTGGGCGTGCAACAAGCCCGCGCGGCGGGCGTGGCGGTGTGAGGATTGGACAAAGTCTGGCGAGCCGCCGGGTTTATCCCGGCGGGGGTGAACCCCGCCGCTCGCTGAGCGGTGCTGCGGCGTCGGATTGGATTTCTTTGCCGTCGGCCAGCGACTGGCCCAGCGCGACGCGGAACTTCTTCTCGCCCTTTTGCAGGATCAGCGAGCGAGGCTCGATCGAGAGGATGCGGCCCTCGAGGGATCCAACATTCACGGTATCGCCGGCGGCCAGGTGGAGCGTTTCGCCCGTGGAAGGAATGTTGATCCACGCCTGCAGGCCGGCACCGCTGCCCACGGTGCCGGAGAAGCGCGGTTGCTGGCCAGCGTCTGTGGCCGCGGGCGCCTCGTTGACGACCGTCGCCGCGGTCGGCGGCGAGGCGGCGTAGACTTTCACGAGGTCGCGCTCGCCGAGGCTCTTTTGATAGGCTTCGAGGCTGGCCAGCTCGAGCCGCTGCGAATCGCCCTCCGGCAAGGCGTCGGTGGCCGTCGCGCCGGGCAGGCTGAGCGCTTCGACCTCGAGCGTAACGCGGAGCGGCCCCTCGCCGACCGGCCGACTGAGCCGCAGGTGAGTGATCTGCTGCAGCAGCTCGCTGCGATAGAACTCGTAGAGCATCGCCGCGACGGCCGAGAGCGGCCCCGTCGCCTCGACGTGGTAGCCAATCGTGGAGTAGGCGGCCGAGGTGACTGCTCGAGGCGTCGGCTTGATGTCTTCGACGGCCAGGCCGGCATCTTTGGCCTTCGCCAACAGCCAGGCCTTGTAGAGCGACAGGGCGCGTTCGCGGTTGTTGGGGAGCGACCGCTCGTGCCATGCTTCGAGCTGTTGCACGGCGCTGCGTCCCTCGGCGAGCGCGAGGTTCACGTCCGCCAGCCGCGACGTGGCGTCTTGCACGGCGGAGCGCCGGGCGGCGAGCGCGACTTGGTAGTCGCCGTACCAGGAGCGGCCGACCCACGCCGCCACGAGCGCGAGAACCGCGGCCGCCAGGATCTTCTCGCGCTGATTCATGGCCTCGCCTCCGCTGAATCAGCCGTCGGTTCATCCGCCTCTTCATCGGCCGGCGGGGCGACGTGAATCTGAAGATCGAGGGCCCGCGGGTAGCCCGCCACGGTATCGTCCTGCTGCACGCCGCCGGGCGTGACGCGGTACCGCTCGTCGCGAAGCCGTTGCTCGAGATCGCGCACCGCCGCGTCGCTCTTGGCCCTGGCCTGCAGGTCCATCCGGCCGCCCGCCGCGTCGATGCCCGGCGGGCGAAGCATCGTGATCTGCGTCACCACGACGTCGCTCTCCGCGGGAAACGCTTCGGCCGAGAGCGGTTCGGGTCGCACGCGGCGGGCGAACTGCTCCAGCTCATCGAGCCAGTTGACGTCGGTGGCCAGCCAGCGGTCGACGGCCGCCGCCTGGGCGGTGACGTCCTTGTACATGTCGGCTTGCGACTGGAGCTCGGCGATGCGGCTTTCCAACTCGGCGAGTTGGCGTGCCGGTCCGGCCATCTGTTGCCACAGGTAAACGGCAAACCACAACAGGGCGGCAGCGGCGACCGCCGCTGCCAGGCCGTGGACGCGGGTAAATCGCCGCGCTTCGGTGCGCCGCCGGACGTTGGCGAAATCGACGATGGGCGGCTGGCGGTCGACCTCGCCGAGCGCCATTCCCAAAACGGCCGAAAATCGGGCCAGGCTCTCGGCCGCAACATCCTGCCCGCTTAATCCCGAAGGCGCGCAAGACGCGGGGTCGAACAGCGTCACAGGAATATCAAGCTCCTCCGCCAGGCCGCCGCCTTGCCCCGCCGGAGCCGGAAGGCCGCAAACGACGACCTGGTCGACCTTCCGATCGGCCGACTGCTGCCTGACGGCGGCCATGGTGCGGCGTATCTCGCCCACCAGCGCCCGCTGCCGGGCCGCGGCGTCGCTCGGCCCGGGGAGCCGCACGGTTCGCATCAGCATGACCGTGCCATCGGCGTCGACGGTAAGGTCGGCCTCGTCGGTAAGCGGGTTGACCACCAGCGCAACCCGGCCGGCCGGGACCACGCCCGCGCGGCGCACAAGGGCCGCCGCGGCGCAGGCCCGCAGCGGGATACGGTTCGGCTCGACGCCGAGGGCCGCGCAGATTTCGCGTGCATCCGCCCGGCCCGTAGCGTTGAGCGCCACGGCCAACACCTGGTGGGGCGACTCTTCGTCGCCCGTGATGGGGACGAAGTCGAGCGCCGCATCGGCGCCCAGGGCGGTGAACTCGCGCTCGGCCTGGAAGTGGACCATCTCCGGCAGCTCGTGGGCCGGCGCCGGCGGCAGGGAGAGTAGCTGCATCTGGACGTGGTCGCGGCCGACGCCAACGAGTGCGGTCAATTTGCCGCCGGCGCGCCCGGCAACGGCGGCCGCCAGGCGCTCGCCGACCTCGACGCCACTGGGCACCCCATTGCCCGTCTTGCCGAGCGGCACCGCCCACGCGCCGGCGACGCTCGCGCCGGTCGGCCCGGAAGCCAGCAGCAGCGCGCGCGCTTCGTGGCGGTCCCAGTCGATGGCGAGGATGCGCGGCATGGGGGAGAGGTCGGAGGTCGGAGGTCGGAGGTCGGAGGTCAGGGGTCGGGGGTGAGGAGTTTATCCAAGCCGCCGACTTGTCGGCGCAGGACACCCATCATTGTACCTAACCGCGTCACGGCCCGTCGTCGGGTATGGCGCCGAGGAACTCGGCGGCGTAGCCGGGGCCGAGGTCGCGTAGTTCCCAGCGGCGGCGGACCACCGGCGGCGTCTGGGTGGCGTCGATGACGACTTCCAGCCGGTCGGCCGGCCCTTCGGCGTCGAAAAAGCCGACCACTTGGGCCCGGTACACGCTGCCGCCGGCAGTGACGTACGGCATCAGGCGTTTCATCTTGTCGAGGTCTACAATGCCGCGCGAGAGGAGCCACGTTTCGTAGCGTTGTTCGGGCCGCTGCTGGCCGAGCGTGACGTCGCGGTTGGCGATGATCTGGTCGACGTCGGTCGACTCCAGGCCGGGCACGCCGGAGAGCAACCGCCGCGGCGCTTGATTGATGTTCAGCCGGCCCGGGATGGTCGGCTGGTCGATGACCGTGAGATTATCCATCAGCTTGGTGAGGTACGACTGCATGGCGGTGGGGTCGTTGGCGAAGGCGGCGTCGACGATGATCCGCCCGGCGTCGCCGCTTCCGGATCGGCCATTGCCGCGTGACTCGCCGCCCTCCTGCGAGCCGCCGTCTTCGCCGCCGTTTTGGTCTTGTCCGTCGTTCTGCTCGCCCTGGCCTTGCAGCGGCACGCTCGCGCGGGCGCCGACCAGGTCGAGCACGGTGGAGAGCTTATGCTGGCCCGGCTGTTTGAAATCGAGCTGAACGGCCGACGCCGCCTGGCCGGTGGCGTTTCCCTGATAGGGCCCGCCCTGGCGATAGGCGATGATGAAGTTGGCCATCTCGCTGCCGAGCACTTCCGTCAGCTCCTTGTGAAGCTCTGCCAGGTCGTCCTTGTTGACGTCGATCTTCCGTTTGCCGTCGGGGCGGAGGTTGGATTCGGCGCTGTCGAGCGTGAGATAGGCGGCCCAGCCGCGGTTCAACAGGCCGAGCGAATTGTCGGCGTTGTCGATCAAGGTGAGCGACTGCTCGGCGCCGTCGACGGCGGCGTTGCGGTTCAGGTCGGCGCCGAAGACGAGGGCCGGCGTCACGTCGCGCACCAGGAGCAGCTCCTCGATCGAGCCGAGCGGGCCGTTGCGCGGCAGGTAGGGAACCTCGAGCGACGAGTAGTAGTCGCGCTCGGCGCCGAGCATCCGCGGCTGGTCGTCTGCGTCGATCCAGTCGAGAATCGCGTCGGCGATCGGCTCGGTCATGCCGGGGAGCGCCATGAGCCGGCTGCGCGCGACGTCGTCGCCCGCGCCGTCGGCCAGCAGGATCGTGTTGAGGTTCAGGCGGGCCGATTCGTTTTCCAGCCCATAGCGGACGCCGGAGTAATAGCCGTCGGTCGTGAGGTCGGGGGCCAAGGCGGTGAATCGGCCGCGAAAAGCGGCCAGCGGATCTTCGGCCACGAGGATGCCCTGGAACAGGCTGGCGTTGGAGTACAGGCCGCCGGAGTCCTGGATCACCAGCGGGTCGTGCATGAGCACCGAGCGAACGTAATCGACGCCGGACTCGGCGAGATGGCGTGCCTGAAGCTGCCGGCCGGCGGCGCGCGCGGCGCGGTGCTCGGCGAACATCCGCTCGAAGAAGGCGGCCGCCCCCAGCGTGAGCATCGCCACGACCACGAGCGTCAGCAGCAGCACGCTGGCGGTGCGTTGTGCGCGGGCCGATGTTCGCGAGAAGTCTGTCACTGTGGATTGGCCCTATGCTAGCCAGCCGCACAACAGGTTTTTGTGTGTGCGGCCACGAGGCTCTTTGAGGGCCGTTTACGGCCCTTCCCGCTCAGCGGTATTAGGCCCGCCGTTTACGGCGGGTCGCGAAATGGAAATAGATCTCCGATTCAAGCCCCATTCATGGGGCTTCTCGCTGGGATGGCTTAAGCCATCGCGGCGAGAAGCCCTGTAAACAGGGCTGCAATGCAACTCTCTGGCTGGTCCACCCGCCGTAAACGGCGGGCCTATTAAGTCGAAGGACCGTGAACGGCCCTACAATACTCGGCAACGCTTGCGCTTCGGATTAACATGCTAATGCTTTACGGTTGGCCAAAACCTGAACTTGAACTCGAACCGGAATCCGGCGACGACGCGGACGACGAGCCGAATGGCGACGACGAATCGGTTGATGACTCGCCAATTTGGCCACCCAGGCCGGCGCCCGACAACTCGGCCATCGGCAGGTACACTGTTTGTCGGTATTGGCGAGCGGTCGCGAGCCGGCCGGCAAGGTCGGATTGCGAGCCGTCCGCCGACCCGACCGCCGCGGGCGACGCGAGCCAGATGCGAATCTCGACCGCGACGGGGAGCGACTTTTCTTCCTGCATGTCCCACACGTCGACGACCTGCTGGCCATCGTAGTAGCGGAATTCCAGGTGCACGATTTCCGGCGCCAGCAGCGTCTGCCCGGCGTCGAGCAGCGTCGAGTCGCCGACCTGCTGGGCGAAGTTGAACGTCG